>JAEUQP010001108.1 GCA_016789645.1 Acidobacteriota bacterium
GTTCAAACCTGCCAACGCGCTTCAACCCGGCGAAGAGCCGTTTCGGGTCGTGGCGTATGATTTCGGCATCAAGTATTACATTCTGCGCTATCTGGCGGCGGTGGGCTGCGACGTGACGGTTGTGCCCGCGCGAACGTCGGCGGACGATGTGCTGGCGCTGGCTCCGGATGGAATTTTTCTGTCGAACGGTCCCGGCGATCCGGCGGCGTTGCCGGAAATCGTCGGCGAAGTGAAAAAGCTGCTGGCCGCTGCACCGGTGTTTGGCATTTGCCTGGGACATCAGATTTTAGGGTTGGCGTTTGGCGGCAACACCTACAAATTGAAATTCGGTCATCGCGGAGGCAATCAGCCCGTCAAAAACCAACGCACCGGCAAAAGCGAAATCACGTCACACAACCATGGCTTCGCGGTGGATCCCAAGAGCCTGGATCAAACCGAAATCGAGCTGACGCACTTCAATCTGAACGACGGCTGTCTGGAAGGCATGCGCCATCGCCGATTACCTGTGTTTTCGGTGCAGTATCATCCCGAAGCCGGCCCCGGCCCGCACGATGCCACGTACCTGTTCGACGAATTCATCGCCAACATGCGTGCCCGGCGGGAACAGTTGAAAGAGCTTGTTCAAGTCAATGTTTGAGATCGGTGGCAAAACAATTCATAAAACAACTGATGGAGCGACTGTCGCTCCATCAGTTGTTTTCGGTCTAAAATTGTCGGTTCAGTATCAAAATTTTGCTGATACTTCTGATACTCGAAACCTACGCCGTTTGATAATGCTTACATCAATTAAAGCGTCGTGACTTGAAAATAAAGTTCTTCAGGTTGAGCCCCTTTGTTCAATAAATCCTTTCGAAACTCCATTATTTCGATGTTGGGAGCGGCATATAACAAATTAGCTGCCAGCAAAGGCGTCACGGCAAATGGCAAATCAATAAACATACGAACCCGATTCAACCCATTTTCTCTTTTCAAACGCGCCAGCAGGGCGACCACATCCGCAACATAATTCATCGTTTGTTCTGAGTTGGAAAACTCCACGCCTTTCACCCAAATTGGACGGAACGGTTGGCTGGTCGCATTCAAATAATTCAACACGTCGCGGACATAGGCTTCTTTGACCAACAACAGCGCAGCATCTGTAATCTGTTCGCCCAAGGCAATTTCAGGAATCTCAGGCGGCAGCGGCGTTTCGCAATTTGCGTTACCGTTTGCCAGCAGTTTCAAACGATCCTGAACTTTGTTGCTGAATGTATTGCCGTCCCGGCTGTTGAAGCAATACATGGTCGCACTGGTCGTACGATCAAAATGTTTGCCAATCATAAATGGCAACGCAAGTTGGGCTTCACCACATAGATAAACATCTTTCGGTTCAATTCGGATTGTGCCGAACGCTTCGCCCAGCGACCTGCCAATGGTTTCCAATAACTGATTCAATTCTTCTCCGTGAACCGTAACGTCGTAACTGCGCTCGCCGCGATCATGGCGGAAGACAAGCGCGGGAGCATTCAAGTCCCGCAAATTGTTTGGAATCGATGGATTGCCGCTGCGCTTCCCACCCTTGCCGCGCTGATCAAGACAAATAATGGCTTCGCGCTGTTCGGCAAACTGCAACCTTCGGTATAGCCCTTTGGCAATCTTTTGGGCAATCCTGACTGCGTCTTCGATCTTAGCCGTTCCGGGTTCTACAATTTCGCCCATAATTTTGACGCGCTGGCCATCGGGATGCATCCACCGAGTTCGCAACCGTTCGTGCCCTGCCACCAGTTTCAACGGGTCGCCGATGTAAACCGGAAAGATAACCGCATCACCAAACTCCTGCTGTATTTGCAACGCTGTTTCCAGTTCGTGTTGAACCCAGGGCGCATTCAAAGAATGCTCAGATAGAAAAAGCGTTAATGTAGCCTGACGCCGCACAGACTCAGCCAAAGCTTTGTTCAAATCTCCGCCCAACTCCGTGTCCAACTCATCAACATCCAGCCAAGGGACGATGCCACGCCGCCCCAATTCGCGTGCGACCAATTCGACCAGAGGCTTGTCTTTTGAATTATGCGAAAGAAAGGTTGATGCGTAGTTCATAGTTTGGCTCCTTCAGGAGTAAAAGGTCTGTTTACTGCATACCCATTGACTGTTTGATTGCTTCTACGGCCACGTCCTTGCCGAACTCTTTGGCAAGGTCTAGCACCCATTGACCCGCTGCTTGTAGATGCTTAGTCACTGCTGATGAGTCCTTCTCGCCTGCCGCAATCTCAGCTTTGGCGACCTCGCCAAGGGCAACAGCAGCTTGTGGTGATGGATCTTGTTTTTCGGCCATTGCCCGCCTCAAATCTGCCAACTGCCTAGCCAGTTCAGGCAAGTCAATGGCTTGATTCAATCGATTCGAAATCTGAATCTGATTGAAACTCGTATCATGCACATGAGCATTTGGCCCAGCGATGCCTTGTCCTACGATATTTGTGTCACCCATAGAACCTCCTTGGTTGTTTAGCGTAATTGTTGGTCGAAGGATTAGCTTATCAATGATTGCATTCGCCTGTTGTAGCGCGCCTTTTAATTGTGAGTTTATCTCTTTTTCGGCGAGAGCTTGTCTTTGATATTCGATGGCCTGTTTCCCTATTTCCTCAAGATTGGTTTGAAGCTGTTTCAACTGCTCCTGAGATTTGTCATTGTTATCTTTACCTTCAATTACCAAGTTGACAATAACTCCGCCCGGAGCATCGCTGATAGATTCCAGGCGCAAGTCATATCCAAGGGAGGACTCTTTCAGGAGTGTTATTAGCGCGGGTAAGGTAAACACCTCTAGCAGGCCAATACCATCCTGATAAAACAGCCTGACTGTTGTTTTGTCCGCGTAAATCCTCTCGAAATCGCCATCGCCAAAAATGGTTACGTGGTCTTGTTCCTCTTCGAAAGAAGCGGAATCGCAGACCACGCCCTTGATAGACCAGCCAGATCGTTGAGTTTCCCACAGCCAGGAACCATTCAGAATCGCGTCATCCAGATTCGCGCCGATTAGGCAGGCTTGATGAAGTTTTGCAAAACTGAAATCAGTTCCGTCACATTTAGCGTTACCCAAATTTGCTTTGAAAAGATTTGCCTCCTGCAAAATTGCCTTACTGAGATCCGCATTGCTCAAGTCTGCCTCACTGAGAGTAGCGTTGCTTAAATCTGCTCCTGTGAGAACCGCTCGGCATAGATTGGCCTCACTGAGATTGGCCTGGCTGAGGTCTGCCCCGCTGAAATCTGCTTTGGTCAGGATCGTCTTGCAGAGAGTGGCAGTGCCTAGTTTTGCTTCGCTGAGGTCTGCCCTGCTAAAGTCGGCTCCATCTAGGGTTGTACCGATGAGGATTGCATCAGGTAATTCAGCATCGCTCAAATCTGCATCTGTAAGATCAGCATCAATGAGATCTGTTTCAATAAGCTTCGTTCCTGTAAGTCTTGCTTTAATGAGTTTTGCGCCATTGAACTTCGCCTTGTTAAGAATCGCCTCGCTAAGTTTCGCCCCGCTAAGATTGGCACCGATGAGTATCCCCTCCCTGACATTTGCTTTGGTAAATATCGCCTCCTGAAGATCAGAGTTGCTAAAGTCAGCCTCCCTCAGTTCAGCTCGGCTAAGGTCTACTCGCCGAAGGTCTGCTCCAACTAGGGACGCTTGGCTAAGCTCGGCTCGGCGAAAGGTTGCGCCGCGTAAGTTCGCTCCGCTGAAATTCTTCCCAGCAAGATTGGCGTTATCGAAGTTGGGATTTACACTGGGATTCTGTCTCCGCCATTCATTCCAATGGGCGACGCCTTTCTCCAATTGACTGAGGTGGTCAGGATTAGACATAACAGCCTATCTTCGTCTCTTACTTTAAAGTGCTATAGCGATAACAATCGCTATGGCACTTTAAACGATATTTTCGGCCTTAGCTGCATGGAGCAATCCCCATTTTTACCCATCCAAATGGAGCGTAAGCGCGTGTCCTGCCGCTCATTACCAATTTGCGTGACTTCGGAAACTCGAACTGGATATGCCTGGGGGCAAGATTCAGGCGCTCTCGCAAATCCAGAAACTTAGCTGGTTCAAGCTTCTTTTCCAGCAGCAATCCAATCGTCAATTTATGCCAGCCAGAACCATGTCCTAGTGAGAAGTAGCAGGCCGAAGATGATTCTGACTGAACAACCGTTTCAATCTGAGCTTTTAGATCGTCATAAAAGTTGAGCACGTCATCGCAGTCACAGTTTTTCGTTTCGGCAGCCAATCGCTCGAAATATTCGATCTCCCATTGGCATAAGTCGGCGGCAAACTGATTTACAGCGGCGCACAGCTTTTCCAGTGTCAAACTGGATTGCACGTCATTCCAGCCCATTACGCGATTGGCTGGTTGTCCATTAAGCAGCCCTTGAGCAAAGAGCAGGCGTCCGGTAAAGCTGAGCCGTTCGTCAATCGCTTCTAGAAAGATCGGATAGTTTTTGAAACCCGCGTGGACTTTGGCAGGTTCGGCGGTTTCCTTATTACCTGTTTTGATCGGTGCGCTGAGTACATCTTCGGCAATGAGCGTCAGAGTGTCATCTGATGGCAGCGTGCCGGAATCACTGATTTGCAGAGCGCGAAAAACATCAAAAGCGGCATCTCTTTCGCGCCGAATTTTTCGTTGCTCGTCACCTGGTTGTGGTTTGGGATGGAGCACTCTTGAACTGAGAAAAGCGTCGGCTGCATTCTCGCCGGTATGCCAGGCTTTCTCGGCGACCTGATCAACCAAGTTCGGAACCTGCCGGCATTGCTGATATAGCCAGGCGGTTTTGAACGCGCCTTTCAGCGAAGAACCTGGAACGTAAACGCGATTGTCAGGAGTTTTGATCGCTAACTTGATATTTGCCTGCCCAGCTTCAATGCAATTATCCAATGCGTTGAGCGAATCGAACGAGTTTTCCTTGAAGATGAAAGGCGCAATTTTGTACCGACACACTTCCGGGTCACCGACTACTTTACTGTCAATCAACTGATCCAAGCCTACGCGGGCAAGTTTTTCGGCAGACGCCCCTGCCAAATTACGGGCAAAATGTTCTGCCGCTGCCGGGTATTTGGTGAATACGCGGTCGAGTTCAGGTACCACCAAATCATCGCCGATCAAATACTCCAATGGAGTCATCACTTCACCCGTGCCGATATGCAACGGCGTTAGCGTGGTTAGCTGATAGTTATATTTCCGGCTAACTTCTCTCACGGCGTCGCCTCCTTTACCGTCAGCGGCACGACGTAACCAAGACCATTAATTCGCGGCTGAAAGGCCATGCCTTCTCGTTCGCTTTCATCCCTGAACAACGAGCCATAAATCTGGCGCTGGCCATCGCGCGGAAAGTTTGCGCCTTCGCTCAACATCACCAGCGTTGGTTTCCAAACACGAAGAACAGATGGAGCTGATACATCTTTAAGCTGAGCAAACGTTACAAATGCACTTTCAATAAACCCTTTGCGTCGTTCCAGCCGGGCCAGCATTGATTGTCGGCAAGCAGTGAAATGCCTGCGGTCTTTCTCACTCGGATGCAGTAACGAAAGAGCCATTAGTCGCTCGCCTCCGGCATTGCCGATTTCGCCTGCTGCGTGGTCAATCTCGATCTCGCAATGGCCACGCCCGACGCTGGTATCACCCCCGAAACCTTTCTCGCCCAGAAATCGCAAAGCCGCTTCCAGCTTTGCTCTAACCCCCTGAGAAGCGGTTCCGCCCAAACGGACGCGGCAATAAAAACCGGTGTGCGCGTCTAACGATTCCAGCAATCGTGCAGCGGCGATTGGTGTGTAAAAAAGTTGCCCGCCTTCGTCCCCGGTCGAAACAGACAATCGGTTAATGCTGTTACGCGCCGTTTCGCCGTGCCACGAAAGCGATGGGAAGAGACGCACAGAGTCACGTTCGTTTTGCGCGATCAATGCCCCGCCATGCAATGCCCAGCGCGCCTGACCTTTTTTTTCCAGTTCGGAAAGCACATCGTCATCGCTCAATTCGCCTTGCGCCATTTGGGCAAATACTGTCTCCGACAATAACGTCACCTGCTTCAGCTTTTTTGCAAGCTGGTGATTTTGAGGATTGGTCAGCACGATTTGTGCCGGTGTTTGCAACGGGCGAGGCAAAAACCGCAGCTTATTGCCTTTGTGTTCGAGATAAGGGAACAACGAACTGAGCACAAACGGTGGCTCGGCATCGACCTTGATTGCCTCATCGAATTGGACGAGCAATTCGGTCAATGCGGCTTCGCCGTATAGCAGTCTAATCGCCCACGCCACGGCACCAAACAATGTGTCGGAACGCGGCACGACCTGAGCAAAGGGCGAGCGCGGTTTGAGATAAACGATCATTACGGTTACTCCACAGATAACTGAATTGCGGGTGGGACTGATTGGGCGCCATTGACTGATGCGACGGATTGCCCAATTTGCACTTTGATCTGTTGTTTGAGTTGACTGATTTTTGCCTCGTTGAAATCGCTGAGCGGTCTTAACTCGCCAGCGTCACTTACACTTGAAGGCTCAGCTTGGTTGTTTCGGTAAAACTCCAGCGTGCGAACAAGCGGCTCTCCCAAATGGAATTTCACCTGTCCTGAACCACGCGAGCCGCTACCGCCAAGCGTGGAATCCTCAACCAGTCGCAAGGCCATGAATAATTTGTCGAGTAAATCCACATCTTTGACTTTTGTGCCCGCGACTTCGTAAATGGCATAAACAATCTCGAAGTCGAATTTTGAACCGACTGGAACGCGCTCCATTTGGCGAGGGCCAAATGGAGGTTTGGATGTGATGCGATTGATTGTCACCTCGGTTTTGATTTCGACGTAAGGCAAGCCTTGCTCTTGCTGCAACCTCAACATCATCTTCTTCGTGTCATCGTCAGGCTTGGCATCGCGCACAATGATGCGCGTTGGCCCCATTCTGTTTTCCTTATTTCCTTCGTTATCTTTCATCCCCGCAGCCGTACCGAAAATCCTTGTAATCACATCGTCTGGGTTATTGCTGTGCCAGGTATTGCCGTCTTTCGAGATTTTTCCTTCCGCCCATTCCATCAAAGAACGCATCTTCCCTTTAAGGGACGAGCCAGGGATATAAGGGAAACCATCAACCGCATTACGAATGACTGGGTTGTCCATACCGCCGATTTCGTATCCACCTCCTGATCCGCCGATGTGCAACCCGGTGACGCATTCAATCTTTCCGCGTAACGTAATTGTCGCTTTGAATTCGTTATCGTTCATACTCGGTTACCTCCGTGGTTGTTTGCCCTGTTCGGCGTGGTAGTAAAAGTAAGCGTAAAGAGCCTCAAAAAAAGTCGTGAACGCATCTAGTTCCTTTTTGATTTCTTTGCTTCCAATGATTCTGTCCAGCGAGGCGTCAAAGAATGTCTTGAATCTATTGCTGATTGTTTTGCGCGCAGCCGCGTAAGTCACCTGAGCTTGTAACGTTCGCAGCTTGATTCTGACAATCTCATCGGTGCTTTCTTCATTATTGTCAGCGTCCTTAGCCAGTGCCTGGGTATTGGCGGAGCGAACAAGGTTGTAAAACCTGCGAACTTGAGTCGTTGTGTTTTCCTGTGCCCTGCCAACAAGATCACGGCCAAGCTTGTCACCTAATTTCATGACTTCGTCGTCAGTAAATCGGCGGCTTTTGATCAACTCTTTGAATTTGGCGAGCGGGTCGTCCCCTCTTATTTCCGTCTGGTTCATAGCTTTACTCCTTTGGTTGAATTGGTAGTGCGACTTGATTTCCAACCTTACCTTCTGAATCAGCATTCAAATTTCGCGTCTTCAGCAACACGTAACCGGCAAGTACCGATAAATAGTGTTTTTGCTGCTCGATCTTTTTCAGCAAATCAACGCGCAACTCATCACTTTTCACGTTGCGCACCAGCGAATACTTAAACCTCGGCAACCAGAGCAAATCCACTTCGGCGGTTTCCTTATCCGGGATGCGTTCTGGGTCAATGTGATTGCGGTAAAGTTCAAGCAGGTTATAGACAAAGCTGCGCGAGACTTTTTTGTCGCCTTCGCCCCTATCCCCGCAAGCCAGTATCAATTGATCACCTAGTTCGCGTACTGCTTGCCATCTTCTCCAACCGATTTTTTGTTCGAGAAAGGCCAATGCGTTTTTGTTGCTGTCGCCTGGAATGAAATCTGATCTGGGTCGTTTGGCAACTTCGTCCAGCATTATCCCGGCCTCATCGGCTGCGCGTCCGATGGGATATTTGCCCTTGCACAAAACCAGACCGCCGGAAATGTGCAAGTCGTGATGATGACCGCAGAATGCTCGGAAGTCGCGTTGAACATTGTCCGCCAAGTCCAACGCGACGTTCCACGCGCCCACGACGAACAGGTCGTCGCCTCCGGCATAAGTTGTGTAAAGCGGCTTTCCGGCAACCAGCGTGTTCAGGTAACCGGCAAAAAACCAATCGAACATTCGCGACAGGTTGGCGATTTTAGCGATAGAGCGATCCAGCCCGGACAGACCGTTGGCAAAAATGTAACCAAGGTTGTCCACATCCATGCGCAGTGCGCCCAAATAAGCTGGACCTTCGGCGTTTTTTGCCAATTCGTGAAAATCGGTGATGACTTTGTAAGTGCGCCCTTCTCCTGTGTCTTTGTCACTTAACTGCACGGCCGTTGCCATCAAATCAAATCCATACGCGACGGTTGTATTGCCGCCGTCCGACAGAAATTCAAGCGGACGATTGCGATGGTCGCCTATGCGCAAACACAATTCAGCCCCGGTTCGCGGAGTGATTTTGTCTGTTAGCAGCCAGGTGCGACCAAGTCCGCGAAATTCAATCAGCACTTCTTCGATTATGCCGCGTAACCGTTTGGCTTCAGCAAATCGTTTGGCCTTATCAGCATCACACGGCTGACGAGGAATGCTGGTGTCAAGTAACCAACCATCAGCGCGCTGTAGTTGCAAAGTTTGAGCTTCGATCAACCCACGTCCGATGGCGTCGAAAAGCAAGCTCTGGCCACTGCGTGTTGGAGGCCTGGGAGGTTCTTCGCCCTGAACGTTCTCGCGCTGAATTTCGTTTGAAACCTCTATGTCGTCTTTGGTCAAGTCGCGCCCGGTGTCGCGGCAAATGCCGTCCTGCATTTTCAACACCCAGGGGTTTTCCCAGGCTTCGTCAGGAGCCGCATCGCCGAAGCTGAGCGGCAAATCGGCAAGCTGTAATTTTTGCCGAGCCGAAATCTGTTCCAGTCGCCCGCGCAACTGCCCGAAGTTTTTCAGTTCATCGCGTTTGGCGGGCAGGTCGGAAATGATGACGCCCAAAGCGCCGCGATATTCGCGCCATAACCATTGCTGAATCTTTTGCCGAGCCGCCGCCAGCTTTTCGCCGGTCGCCGTCGTGTTCGGAGCCAGGATCAGCAAATGTCCGCCCGTCGCCCACAAAGTGTTTGCGCTGGTCAATCCCAACTCCCCAATCAGGCAATCGGCCAGCGTTTTGACCAACAGGTTCAGGTAAAACGAACGCCCGCGCAGCCGCCGCGCCATGCCGTCATATAGTTCTTGGCCGTTGAACGTAGGGCTGTAAATGAATTGTTGAATGCCGGAAATTCCCGCTTCGATCAGCAAAAACTCAGCTTCGGGAAGTTCCGGTTTGGCGGCGTGCAAACAGACAGCGATGGCCGCAGCCGTGCGCGTGTGGTCGTACAACGAAACCGCTGCTCGGCGTCCGTCTGTCGTGCTGCGAATGCACCAAGTGTATTTCTGCATCAGGTGCAGCACGGTGTCCAAGTGAACCGCATCGCCGCACTTGGTCAATTCCTTGTTGAATTCCTGCCACAGATTGGCAATTTGTTCTTTTACAGGAACATCGGATTTCGTTCCGTCACCAAAGATTTCTGAGGATAGTTCCAACTGGCGAAGCGGGTAATAGTGCTGAGCCGTTGCGGTGGTTTTCGCCATTCGATCAGCTTCGTTGATGGCGATGCGTTCGGTGACGAATTCCAGCAGATCCACGTGGAGTTCATCTACCGGTTGCTGAACGACATCGGGCGTTGTGGGGAGCGCAAGTTGCCAGGCTTCTTCAATCAGAGTCCGCAAACCGTCGTCAACGGTCAAAGAAAATTGTTCACTTAACAGATCGCCGCCTGCCCGTTGGCGAAATTCTTCCAGGCCGTAAATCACAGTCTTCATCGCGGCCAATTCGCGCAGATTTCCGTGTTCGGTCATTCATCACCTCGCGTTGGGAAATTGATTTCCGATTGAGCCAAATTGAGCGGGCAGGGTTTGGGCAGGCTTGCGGACGATGGCGATGGGGGCTGGTGAGGCCGGGGCCGAAGCTGCGCGGATTGAAACTTCATGTCTGCCCTCTCGAACTTTGAATAGTACCGGACGATAGGGATGCGGTCGGCGGATGGTGACTTGCTGGCCGCAGGATTTCGGGTTGTGTGGTCGGGGCGTAACCGAGGCTTTGATGGCCTGTTCTACTGCACGAATAAAACCGGATCGAATTTTTTGTTTCTGAGTTGCCGCCGCGCTTATAGCCAATTCCTGCTTTGGGCGCAAGGATTTTGTTGCCCGACTCCCGGCCTCAAGCGCTTGTCATTACCCAAATCTTTTCACGAAATTGTTTTGCTCTTAGCCCGCGAACGCGGGCGGCAAGACAGTAGCCTGGGGTGGAGGCGCGAGCCGGAACCCCAGGAACGCGCAAAACGATTTACAAGCCTGCGTCAGCAGGCGGCAGCGGCTCGGGATTGGGTAATGTCCTGCAAAAACTCTGTCGCCCGCGTTCGCGGGCTCACTACGCAATCCACTAGTTTCCCAGGGTTTTGCGCTGACGCGCTCCACCCTGGGCTACGGTCTGCTGCCCGCATCCGCGGGCTAAGAAACAAGCGTGAGTTTTGAGCGAAAATTTGGGTAATGACAAGGATTTCATCGCCCGGCTAATTTCCTGTAGACCCCTTCGGGTCAATCCCGTTTTGTCGCAAAGCAGTGGGTCGAGGTTTCCATCCGCTATCAGCGCGTCTCAGTCCTCAACCACCGCGCTACCGCCGGATGGCCATGTAATAGTCCAGTTTCAATCCGCTATCAGCGCGTCTCAGTCCTCAACCTGGGCTGGCATCGAACACAACATTTTTGAGGGGATTATGGTTTCAATCCGCTATCAGCGCGTCTCAGTCCTCAACAATCGCCAACGAAGGCATCATCCAATATCAGGCGGAAACGTTTCAATCCGCTATCAGCGCGTCTCAGTCCTCAACGCTGAATGGGTAAGACAAACAGGCAACCCACCAGTTGAGTTTCAATCCGCTATCAGCGCGTCTCAGTCCTCAACCATTGCCACGGTTTTATTTACGCTGTGGATGATGAGGTTTCAATCCGCTATCAGCGCGTCTCAGTCCTCAACTTAGCGAGAAAAAACTCCGATCCCTCGTGCAACAAATGGTTTCAATCCGCTATCAGCGCGTCTCAGTCCTCAACTTATCGGCGAGTGAGTCTCCCAGGAGAGGTCATGAATTGTTTCAATCCGCTATCAGCGCGTCTCAGTCCTCAACTCGAAACGCTGATCATCACCAACTACTACCGAGAGGAGTTTCAATCCGCTATCAGCGCGTCTCAGTCCTCAACCCAGAAAGTCGATCCGTTCATCCTACTCAACAAATGGTTTCAATCCGCTATCAGCGCGTCTCAGTCCTCAACCAAGAGCAAGGCAATATGCTTCTGAGGTTCTACGGACGGGTTTCAATCCGCTATCAGCGCGTCTCAGTCCTCAACGTTGAGCAAAATTAGTTTTTGTCTGAGCGACAAAGTTTCAATCCGCTATCAGCGCGTCTCAGTCCTCAACATTGGCGGGAACGGATAAACGCCTGGCGCGCGAATTTGTTTCAATCCGCTATCAGCGCGTCTCAGTCCTCAACACTACCGCGAAGTCCCAGGCGAGGCAGTTCTGCGTTATGTTTCAATCCGCTATCAGCGCGTCTCAGTCCTCAACATTCCGCTTGTATCAGTCGCTCGATATCGTCTGTGAGTTTCAATCCGCTATCAGCGCGTCTCAGTCCTCAACGACCGCTTTTTCCCCGTCGTGGCCTGCTACAGCACGAAGTTTCAATCCGCTATCAGCGCGTCTCAGTCCTCAACCTCTTAAATCTTCGCCTTCTATAATCCGCCAATCCGTTTCAATCCGCTATCAGCGCGTCTCAGTCCTCAACGGCAAAGAGCTAAACTCGAACCTTACCAATTCACAAGTTTCAATCCGCTATCAGCGCGTCTCAGTCCTCAACTTGTCACGGCATACCGTCAGACAATTTGGCGTCAAGTTTCAATCCGCTATCAGCGCGTCTCAGTCCTCAACTTACTTCGTGACGCAGCCGTCAAGGCTGGTGTCAACCCGTTTCAATCCGCTATCAGCGCGTCTCAGTCCTCAACTCAGCTCTACATAAATTACGTTTACTTAGGACCGGACACCTAGTTTCAATCCGCTATCAGCGCGTCTCAGTCCTCAACTATCGCGAGCTTTGCTTTGCGACGCTCGGCACACAGTTTCAATCCGCTATCAGCGCGTCTCAGTCCTCAACAAACATTTGATTGAAGCTGCTTTGGGCGTGACGTGGTGGTTTCAATCCGCTATCAGCGCGTCTCAGTCCTCAACAGGTTTAGGGGTCAGGCAAAGCGCCTCGTCTCGCTTGGTTTCAATCCGCTATCAGCGCGTCTCAGTCCTCAACTTTTGCCCCGGTTCGCATTTCGTGGGGATGTGGTGCGTTTCAATCCGCTATCAGCGCGTCTCAGTCCTCAACCCCCAGGCTAAAATGGGTATCGGCATTCGTACCGTCGAGTTTCAATCCGCTATCAGCGCGTCTCAGTCCTCAACCTAGGGAAAGTCTTGCCTCGGCAGAGGCTAGGCTGACGTTTCAATCCGCTATCAGCGCGTCTCAGTCCTCAACGGGTAGCAACGCTGAGGAAGTCGATG
>JAEUQP010001109.1 GCA_016789645.1 Acidobacteriota bacterium
AAAAACACGGCCACGCCCAACGCCGCCCAACTGAAATTAAACAGCGCGGCAACCGCGCCGACGTGAAACAAGGCCATAAACAAGGTCATCGGCCAGTTGATCGGATTGTTGTGACGGTGAATTGTCGCTTCGTTTTGCATCTTACTTCTCGGTTGAAGGAATCACTTTGACTTGCTCGCCATCCACGATCATCGCCGCGCCCGAAACGATCACACGTTCGCCCAGCGTAACGCCTTCGGTGACAGCGATCATGTTTCCGTACGCTTCGCCGAGTTTGACCAATCGCTGTTTAGCGAACTGGTTGCCGCCTTGATCTGTGACGACATTGACGGCGTAACTCTCCGGATTTTGTTTAGGTCGGACAATCGCGTTGATCGGAATGACGGTGACGGGCGCGGCGGATTTGCTCGACGGCAACGACAACGAAGCGATCATGCCCAAACGCAACTGGCTGGGCGGACGCGGGATTGTCGCTTCCACGTCAAAGACGCGGCTTTTCGGATCGGCAGCGGGCGAAATGCGCGAAACCCAGCCTTTGAATTCCATGCCGGGAATGGCTTCGGTGGTGAAGGTCAATGCTTCACCGATGCCTATGTTTTTCAACGACAAATCCGGCAAACCAAACGTGGCTTTGACCGAAGTCTTGTCCGCCACGACAAACACAGGGCGACCGGGCGCAGTCAATCCGCCCGGTTCGATCAACCGTTTCAGAATGTAACAATCCATCGGAGCAATCAGCGCGGCGTCTTTTTCGGCAAGCTTCGCTTCGCCGAGCAACGCTTGCGCGCCGCTGATTTTGGCCTGGATGACTCTGGCTTGCGAGCGAACGGTTTCGACGCGCGCTTGCGCCATTTCGACTTTGGTCTTTGCGCCTTCGTATTCCGGTTTGGTCAGGCTTTTGGCTTCCAGCAGTTTGGTTGCGCGCTCCAAATCGCGCTCGGCTTGTCTCAAAGCAGATTCGGCTTCGGCCAATTGGGCGCGGTTGGTTTCGGTGGTGGATTGCGCTTCGGCCACTTGCGATTCGGCCTGTTTGATCTTGGCGGCAAAATCATCGTTACGCAATCGCGCCAGCACAGTTCCTTTGGCGACGGTATCGCCTTCCTGCACCGGACGCAGCCTGCCGTCGGCGCCCTTGACCTGAAAGATTTCGCTGACATAACCGCCGAACTTGAACGCCAGTTCGTTTTGCGACGCGGGCAAAATGTTGGCCGAATACCGTTCGCCATTGGCGCTGGCCCCGCCGGGAAGGAAACTTTGCACTTCCTGCACCTGAACCGGTTTGACGGGCTTCTGAAAGCTTTCCGCTTTCCGGCAACCCGCCGCAAACATCAGGCAGAAGAAAACCCCGATCACATATCGAATCTTCGTGTTCATTGATTGCCCTCATGGGTTGACGCGCAGGCGAGACGCCTGCGCCTCCCAGCTAGAGTTCGCCGATGGCCTTTTCAAAATCGGCGCGCGCCGTCCAGAACGCCAGCAGCGCTTGCTGATACCGATCCTGAGCCGTCGCCAGTTCAGCCTGTTTTTGCAGCACTTCTTTGTACAACACGGCTTCCAGCGAATATTTGCTGGTGGCGACGCGCAACTTTTCGCGCGCTGATTCCTGCGCCAATTGGCTGACGCGCATCAGTGCGCGCGTTTCCTGCAACTTGCGGAATTTGTCGCCGACATCACGCAAGATCAGGCTTTCGGTTTCGCGCAATCCTTCGCGCGCCTGTTCGATGGTTTTTTGCTTTTCGGAAAGTTCGTGTTTGCGGCGTCCCCAATCAAACGGCTCCCAACTCAATGTAAACCCGATGCCCGAAGCATTTTGCGGCAAAACCGAAACGCCGAACGCGGAAAAGTACCCGGCAGTGGCGCTGATTTCGGGAATGGCTTCGGCCTTTTTCAGGCGGCGGTCGTATTCGGCCAGCTTCAGTTTCAACTGCGCTTCTTTCAGTTCGGGGCGTTCGGCCAGCGCGCGCGTTTGCGCCATTGAAAGTTCGACTTCGTAAACGGTGTTGGCGGAAATCGCGTCCACCGAAAATTCCGTGCGAATGTCGCGCCCCAGCAATTGGTTGAGTTGCTCTCTGGCCGCCGCCAGATTGTTTTGCAGCTTGAGCGTTTCCAATTCTTCTTTCGCCAATTGGGTTTTGGCGTCCAGGCTGTCCGATTCGAGCGCAACTTGTTGCGTGACGTATTCACCGACGACGCGATCCAATTCGCGGTACAGCTTCAGCGTTCCTTCCGAAGCGTCGAGCGCGCTTTGCAATTGCAGGATGGCGTAATAGCTGCGTTTGATTTGGTGAGCGATTTCCCGTTTTTTGAGTTCGAGCTTGCTGTCAGCGACTTCGCGACCAAGCTCGCCCATTTTGATGCCCAGGTTAATGCGATGAAGTTGCGTCAGCGGTTGAGTGGCGCGGGCGATGATGAATGCCGTGGGGCCGTGCGAAGACGTGACGGTTGTATTGGTCGGCGGAACCGGCCCAAGACCAGGAAACTGGCCAAAGACGCCGCGATTGAAACGGAATTCCGGCGGTTTGAAC
>JAEUQP010000473.1 GCA_016789645.1 Acidobacteriota bacterium
TCCGTCGGATTTGTCTGGGCGCAGGGTGTCGGTTTAGAGTGCCGGTGGTAACTTCCTCAAACAAGACACTTTCAACTGACTTCGAATCCATTTTTTCGTTTGAACGAATCCGGATGAACTTTTACGCCCACAATTTCCGCGTCTCATTGCTTCTTATTGCCGTTTTCGCGTTGGCCAATACAGCCATGGCTCAAACTCCCGCGCCTTCGCCCGAACAGGGAATTCCGTTGGCGGAACTCGTCACGCGAGTAGAGCAAGTCAAACAGCCTTTGCGCGAAATCGCCCGACGCAGTTCGGCAAAAGTTGCGCAAGAAGCGTTGGCCGTACAGTTGCGGACGGTTGAGGAACACGTCAAAGCCCAATCGGAACAGTTGACCGAAAGATTGGTGGCAATGACCTCACTTTATGAATTGCGCGAATTGGAACGGGACTGGAATCTTCATCAGGAACAAATCAGGCGTTGGCAGAAAAGCCTGGCTGATCAATTGACTCAGGCCGAATCTGATTTGCGCTGGTTGCGAGACGAACAGGATAAGTGGGCGTCAACCTTTGACCAGATTTCCGATACGGATTTGTTGGAAGGAGTGTTTGATCGTATACGCGGCGTGCTGGCGGAGTTGCAGGCCGTGCAGCCATTGGCGCAGGAACACGCCAACCGGTTATTGGCGTTGCAGGATCGCGTTTCGCAATTGGATTTGTTGATCGCGACGCGGCTAGATAATCTGGCGTCGGCTCGGCAGCAATTTCAAAGCAACTTGTTGACGCGCGACAGCCGGCCGTTATGGGCTGCGTTTTCAACTTCGAACAACGATCAGGCAGTTGCAGCGGCTCCCGAAGAAACGCATAACAAATCCTTCGTTCACGAATTGGCTGTGGCGCGTGAAAGTTTCAATGCCCAGAAAAACAGCTTTGTCTTGCTGGCGATTCTGTTTGTCGTGTCGTTGCTGTTGAACATTGCTCTGGCCAAACGGATTGACCCGCTGACTGCCGGTGACCCTGACTTGCACCAATCGGCGGCAATTCTGAGAAGGCCGGTGTCGGCGGCTCTGCTGGTGGCATTGCTGGCGCAACTGTGGTTGTCGCCAATGTCGGCCAGCGTGATCAATGGCATTGTCGCGTTGCTGTTTTTGATCCCGTTTTTGCTGTTGGTCCGGTCGTTGTTCGAACCTCCCGTGTGGATGCGAATTCCGTTTTTCACGCTGGCGATTTTGCACCTCAGCGATCAGATGCGGTTTTTAGCAGACATTGATCCGTTGATCGAACGGCTGGTATTCCTGAGCGAAACGGCAGTGGCACTGTGCGTCATTTTCTGGATGTTCCGGCCAAATCGGTTCGACCTGTTGCCGGTTCAACCGCTGGCGTTGCGCTGGTTGCGCCGCGCGTTATTCGTCATGGCGGGATTGCTGGCGATTTCATTTCTGGCCAACGTGCTGGGATTCGTCACGTTGGCAAAAGTGCTGGGCGAAGGAGCGCTGCGAAGCATTTATCTGGGCGGATTGCTGTATGGCGCGGCACGCGTCATCTGTGTGGGAATGGCCCTGTTGGTAAGAACGAATCGCGCACAGCTTTCGGTATTCGTGCAACTTCACAGAGATGACATCGTCAAATGGATTTCGCGCGGGGCGTATTTTCTGGCGGGCGTGTTGTGGCTGATTGGCTCACTGGAACTGTTCACGGTGCGCGAACAATTCCTGGCGCTGATGGATCGTGTGTTCGAGGCTTCGGTGGGATTCCGCAGTCTGCGAGTTTCAATCGGCGATGTGGTGTCTTTTGCCTTGGTCGTCACGCTTGCGTATTACCTGTCCAAAGTCGTCAAGTTCGTGTTGCAGGAAGATGTGCTGACGCGTGTGCCCTTGAAACGCGGCGTGCCGCAGGCGATGGCGACGACGGCGCAATATCTGCTGCTGATTGCCGGGTTCGTGCTGGCAGTGACGGCGGCGGGGTTCGATCTGGATCGGCTGACTCTGCTGACAGGCGCGTTCGGCGTCGGCATCGGTTTCGGTTTGCAAAACGTCGTCAACAATTTTGTCTCGGGATTGATCTTGTTGTTCGAGCGGCCCGTGCAGGTCGGCGATTCCGTGCAGGTTGGAGCGGTCAGCGGCGATATTACTCGCATCGGCATTCGTTCGAGCACGATTCGCACCTACCAGGGCGCGGAAGTCATCGTCCCGAATGGCAAATTGATTTCCGATGAAGTCACCAACTGGACGTTGACCACGCAGATTCGACGCGTCGAAATTCCGGTCGGTGTGGCCTATGGATCCGAACCGGCGAACGTCATCGAATTGTTGTTGAACGTGGCGCAGTCCAATCCGGAAATTTTGTCTGAACCGGCGCCTCAGGTTTTGTTTACGGGGTTTGGAGACAGCGCCTTGCAGTTTGAATTGCGGTTCTGGACGGCGATTCAAGTGCAT
>JAEUQP010001139.1 GCA_016789645.1 Acidobacteriota bacterium
CCGAATGACGATCAATCGGGACACAAACGCCGATACCAATTGCGACAGCTTCAAACTGCTGCCGAAAACGCTGGGTTGACGGTTGAGCGCATCAGTTATTCCAACTTCGCCATGTTCGTCCCCATCTGGCTGGGCCGAAAATTGCTCAATTTGCTTGGGCGAACCGAAGCGAGCGAAAACAGGATCAATCATCCGCTGATCAACAAACTGCTGGCCTGGATGTTCGCCAGCGAAGCCAATTGGCTGCGACGGCATCGGCTGCCGTTTGGCGTTTCCATTGTTTGCGTCGTTAGAAAGACAAATTGATATGCGCACTCTTTCCGCTGACCAATCCGCAATTCGCCATCCGCAATCGGCAATGCCAAAGCTTTCCATTTTCCTGCCTGTTTACAACGAAGAAGAAAATCTGGAACGGTTGAACCAAAAGATTTTCGAAGCCATGGCTGTGCTCGGTCATACGTTTGAAATCATCTACGTGGATGACGGCAGCAGCGACCACAGTTTGGAATTGTTGAAACAGTTTGCCGCTGCGGACTGGCGCGTCAAAGTCATCAGCTTTCGACGCAATTACGGCCAGACAGCAGCGATGGCGGCGGGAATTGCCGCTGCACGCGGCGAAGTGCTGATTCCCATGGATGCCGATCTGCAAAACGATCCGGCGGACATCGTTCGGTTGCTGGCTAAACTCGACGAAGGATATGACGTGGTTTCGGGCTGGCGAAAAGATCGGCAGGATGCGTTTATCACTCGGACGTTTCCTTCGCGCATTGCCAACGGTTTGATTTCCAAAATTGGCGGTGTGCCGTTGCACGATTACGGCTGTTCGCTCAAAGCCTATCGCCGCGACGTGCTGAAAGACGTAAACCTGTACGGCGAAATGCATCGCTTCATTCCGATTTACGCGGCGTGGGCTGGCGGCAAAGTGACCGAAATCCCCGTTGCGCATTACCCGCGCACGGCTGGCCAGTCCAAATATGGATTGTCGCGCACGATCAAAGTCGTTTTCGATCTGGTGACAATCAAGTTCATGGCCAGCTACCTGACCAAACCGATTTACGTGTTCGGTTGGGCGGGCGTTGTGGCGTTTGCGATTTCGGCGTTTTCCGGCGGGTTTGCCTGTTTGATGAAATTCGCCAGTTGGCCGAAGCATGCTGACTTCATTCAAACGCCGCTGCCGGTGTTGGCGATGGTCATGTTGGGTTTAGGCGTGCAGTTTTTCCTGATGGGATTGATCGCCGAAATGTTGGTGCGGACGTATCACGAATCGCAAGGCAAACCGATTTACACGATCAAAACCAAACTCAACTTTGACGAAAGCGAGGCCGCGAATGAACGCAGATGAACGCAGGTTTGGATTGCTGCTGGCAATCGTTTTACTGGCTTTTCAATTCACCGCGCTTGCACAAACGACCAACTTCGCGCATCCGCTCGATCCGCTCAGCAAAGAGGAAATCGCTGCCGCCTCCAAACTATTGAAAGACAGCGGCAAGCTGCCTGCCAACGCGCGCTTTCAAACCATCGTGCTGAACGAGCCGCCAAAGGCCGAAGTCTACGCGTTCAAACCCGGAGACACGTATCGCCGCGAAGCCTTCTTTGTTGCCTACGACAGAACGAACAACAAAACCTTTGACGGTGTCGCAGACATTCGCAATCAGCGTGTCGTCTCTGTCCGCGAGGTCCCTGACGCTCAGCCCAGTCTGATGCTCGACGATGTGTTGATGTTTCAATCCATTGTTCGCGGAGATTCCGAATGGCAAGCGGCAATGCGCAAACGCGGCATCAACGAATTCGGCAAAGTTCAGGTGGAAATGTGGTCGGCTGGCAATTTCGGTTTTCCGGACGAACAAGGCAAACGATTGTTTCGCGGGTTATCGTACCTGCGCGGAGAGTCCAAAAATCCTTATGCACGTCCCATCGAAGGCGTCATTGCTGTCGTGGATATGAACGCCCGCAAAGTCATCAAGTTGATTGATAGCGGTGTGGTGCCGGTTCCACAAGCGACCGCCGACGTGGATGAACAATCCGTCGGCCAATTGCGCGAAGCTCCGAAGCCGTTGCAAATCCAGCAACCCAACGGCGCGAGCTTTGAAATTCGCGGCAATGAAATTCGCTGGCAGAAATGGCGGTTTCGGTATGCGCTGCATCCGCGCGAAGGATTGGTGCTTTACACCGTCGGGTACGAAGACGGGGGCAAGGTGCGCCCGATTCTGTATCGGGCTTCGCTGTCGGAAATGGTTGTGCCTTACGGCGATCCCAGCGCAGGCTGGTTCATTCGCAACGCTTTTGACGAAGGCGAATTCGCCATTGGACGGCTGGCCGTTCCACAAGAAGCCAAAACCGACGTGCCGGACAACGCGACGTTGCTGGACGCAGTGTTTTCCAACGAAGGTGGCGGCAGTTTGGATGCCAAACGGGTCATTTCCATTTATGAACGCGATGGAGGCGTCAGTTGGAAACACGTGGATTACATGACCAACCAAAATCAATCGCGTCGCGCGCGCCAATTGGTGATGTCTATTTTCGTCGTGGTTGGAAATTACGATTACGGGTTCAATTGGGTCTTTCATCAGGATGGGACGTTGGAATTGGAAGCCTTGTTGACCGGAGTGATGGCGACCAAAGGTGTTTCGCCGGACGCTCAACAAAAACACGATTCTTACGGTCACGTTGTCGCCAATGGCGTAGCCGCTCCGCACCACCAGCATTTTTTCAACTTCCGTTTGGACTTTGATGTAGACGGCCACGCGAATACCGTTGTTGAACAAAACACCGAAACCTTGCCGCCTGGCAAAGACAATCCTTACGGCAATGCTTTTGTGATGCACGAAACGCCGCTTCGCCGCGAAGCCGAAGCTCAGCGAAAATTGAATCTGGCGACTCACCGTCGCTGGCGTGTGATCAATCCAACGGTGAAAAACAGCCTGGGACAGCCGACCGGTTATCTGCTGTTTACCGGGGAAAATTCAGTTCCTTTGCCGGGCGAAGCCTCTGCTGTGCGCCAACGCGCGGGCTTTATGAATTCGCATTTGTGGGTGACGCAATACGAACCTGAGGAACGGTATGCCGCCGGGTTTTACATCAACCAATCCAAAGGCGGCGATGGATTGCCACGCTGGGTCAAACAAAACCGCGAACTGGAAAACAAAGACGTGGTGTTGTGGTATTCCTTCGGCGTGACGCATTTGCCGCGTCCGGAAGATTATCCCGTGATGCCGGTTCACAAAGCCGGGTTCAAGTTGATGCCGATCGGCTTTTTCACGCAAAATCCGGCTTTGGATTTGCCGAAATGATTTTGTGTCCACGAAGAACACGGAGCTGCACGAAGCGGTTTTGTTTTTCTTCGTGAACTTCGTGGATAAGGTTTTATGAACTCTCAAGACGAAAAATTGCTGGATGACATTGGTTGGCACTTGCTGGAAGAGTTGCAAGCCGATGCGCGCACAAGTTACGCCGAGCTTGGTCGTCGTGTGGGATTGTCCACTCCGGCGGTGATGGAACGCGTCCACAAGATGGAAAAGGCCGGGATCATCACCGGCTATCGCGCGGAAGTGAACCCGGAAAAAGTCGGGTTTCAGGTGACGGCGTTTATTCGCATCGGGCTG
>JAEUQP010001141.1 GCA_016789645.1 Acidobacteriota bacterium
CCAACTATTGCCGCGCTCAAGCTGGCGCGCGCATGCCGGAAACGGTGTTCTGCGTGTGCTGGCCAAAGAAGATTTGTTCGCGGATTTGCAAACCAAACGTCGTCCGAAATTCATCGCCGAACTTCGCCACTTGACCCAAGCACGCGGTGGCCAGTTGGTCGTATTGGAAGCACCGCAAGCCATCAAGGATCAACTCGACACCTGGGGCGATGTCGGCGCAACCGCTCGATTGATGCGCGAATTGAAAAATCGCTTTGATCCTGACGCGCAACTTAATCCGGGAAGATTCGTTGCAGGGATTTGAGGGTAAAATGCCAATCAACCTTTCTGACAGACATATTCTCGATTCAATCATCAGGTTGCTAATGGCCTCAGCGCCCTATTTGAGCCTTTGGGCGATTGGCATTGTCATGGCGCTCTCTCGTTGGGAAAAGCACCCTGAAGTTTCGTTACTGGTTGTCATCTCCTTGTCGGTAAACATCATTCACTCAATCCTATCTGCCATCTGGCATGTCTGGCTGCCGGCAAAGCTGACAGAAAAGGGATTTGATCAGTTAGGAATTGCTCGCATATCAATGCGGCGAGCGATAATTTCGATGGTGATCCAACTTGCTATTTGGGTGACCCTTCTTTTTGCAATCTTCGGTTGGCGCTCGCCCAACACGTAACGTCTCCATGAATCGAATTACTTCTACACTGCATACTGCTCTCGACGCCGAGATGGACAAGATTTTGGGCTGCATTCATTGCGGCCTGTGTTTGCCTGCCTGCCCTACTTATCAGCAAGTCGGCAATGAAAATGACAGCCCGCGCGGACGCATTTATCTGATGCGCGCTGTCGCCGAAGGCAAGCTGGATGTTCAATCGCCTACGTTTTCCCGCCACATTGATCTTTGTCTTGGTTGCCGAGCCTGCGAAACGGCTTGTCCGGCGGGAGTCAATTACGGTCATCTGCTGGAACACGCCCGCGAAACCATCAACGAACACGGCACCCAAAAAGGCGGCGGCTTCCAAAAATTCATGCTGCGGCTGGCGCTGCGCCACGTCTTCCCTTACCCGAACCGGTTGAAAGCTGTCTTTGCTGTCAATCGCTGGATGCGCGACAGCGGCTTGATGAAGTGGGCCTACAAGTCCGGCCTCGTTCGCAAAATCTCCAAGAAAGCCGATTTCGCCTTGTCGTTGCTAATGACCACAGCTCCGGCTCGAAAAGACGGCGTGATGGGGAGACAGAGGGACGGAGAAACGAAAACCACGCCTCAGAATCCAAAATCCAAAATCCAAAATCTAAAACCTGTCGCCGTATTTACTGGTTGTGTGATGGAAGGGTTGTTCAAACACGCCAACGATGCGACCAAACGCGTGCTGGAAGTAAACAATTGCCAGAACATCCAAGTCGCCAAACAGGTTTGCTGTGGAGCCTTGCACGCGCATTCCGGCGATTTGGAAACGGCGCGCAAACTGGCGCGAGCGAACATTGACGCCTTTGAACGCTTTTTGACCTCCGATCACAACCCGGCGAATCCGGCTACGATCATCATCAACGCCGCTGGTTGCGGAGCCTTGCTGAAAGAATATGGCGAACTGCTTAAAGACGATCCGCGCTATGCCGAACGCGCGGTGAATTTTAGCCGTCATGTCAAAGACGCCACGGAATATCTTGCCACTGGCGAAATCCGCCAAGGCGCGGAACTCAAGGAAGCCGTAACAATGGATGCGCCTTGTCACCTGTACCACGCCCAACGAGTGATGACCGCTCCGCAAAAAGTGCTGACTTCGATTCCCGGAGTCGAATATCGCCCGCTCGCAGGCATGCAGGATTGCTGCGGAGGCGCTGGCATTTACAACCTCAGCGAACCGGAAATGTCCGAAGGCATCCTTTCCGACAAGATCGAAAAGGTGAAAGCCACTGGCGCAAAAGTTCTGGTAACGGCCAATCCCGGCTGCCACATGCAACTTGGCGCAGGCGCGCGGATGTTCAAGGCTGACTGTCAGGTCGTTCACATTGTGGAGTTGCTGGATGAATCGTATCGAAAGGCGGGGTTTTATCAGCAATCCGATAACAGCTAGCAGAACCGAAACAGTAAGAAAATCAGCCATTTGCTCCCTGCCAATTATTTTTTTCTGCACTGAGGGAGTTTTTGTAGAAATTGCGGTTAATTACATTGAGACAGCCCAATCAGAAAATGACGTAAAAATGGATTGGGTTGTTAGCGAATAAAACATTGATTGAGGACGTTGACCCGAAATGCATCAATGGATTCTGGGTGTAGATGAAGAACCCGACCTCGAAATTCTGATTTCCCAACAATTTCACAAACGCAGTCGCTCAGAAGAACTTAGCTTTCTTTATGCCCACAATGGAGTGGCGGCGGCAATATCGAAGCCATCAATCCTAAACAGGAGCTATACGGCGAAAAGTGGCTAAGACAACCGCTCAGCGACCAGGCAGCAGCTCTGCTCGCAAAGGCTTTAGTCACTGGATGCGCCCGCATTCGCGGATAGCGCACTGGCCCCGGGTCAGACGAGTGTCTTGGATGTGCGATATGGGCAATGTTTTTGAGGAGAACTCTATGAAGAAAAATCAAACGGCAAAAGGCAAAGAGCAAAAGGCAAAAGGGCGGCGCTTGATTGCAGAAATTCAGAAATGGCGAAGCTATCGTTTTTCATGTTTACTTTTTGCCTTTTGCCTTTTGCCTTTTGCTTTGGCCTTGCTGACGGCGAATGGCCAAACGCCGACCGCCGTGCCTGATCACAAACGCGCCGAGACGGGCTTGCCCTTTGTCACCTGGTACAGCCCGGAAACCTATCAGGCAGGGTCGCAGGTGTTTTCGGTTGAACAGGATGACCGGGGACTGATTTATATCGGAACCGGCGTCGGGATTCGGGAGTACGATGGCAGCTCGTGGCGCAGCGTTGCGACACCGCACAATTCCATTGTGCGAGCGCTGGCTAAAGGAACCGACGGGCGCATTTATGTGGGGGAACTCGGCGATATCGGTTACCTGCAACCTGATGCGCGCGGCGAGATGCGCTATGTTTCGTTGCTGGAATTTGTCCCGCCCGAAGATCGAAATTTTCAGGATGTGGTTCGTGCCCTTGTCACGCCGGAAGGGATTTATTTTCATTCTCGCGAAATCCTCATGCGCCTGACGCCTGAAGGCAATGGCTGGCGCTACAAATCCTGGAAGCCCGCACAGGCATTTGGACAGTCCTTCTATGTTTACGGTTCGCTTTACATACGACCGACAGATGGCGTGACGCACCGAATGGTGGGCGATGTGTTGCAACCTCTGGTGTTACGCGGGACCCCTCTTCAAGCGAATGATCGTGTGATAGCAATGTTGCCTTATTCAGACAAAACGGGAGAGATGTTATTGGGAGCCCGTAACGGAGACTTGTATGTGCTGAACGGTGAAACCCTTCGCCCTTTTGTGTCTGAGGCCACGCCATTGCTGCGCCAGATGGGCATCATTCGCGCTGCGGTATTGCCTGATGGCGCTTATGGTTTCCTCACATCAGTAGGTGGCTTCGTGATTATGGAGCGCAACGGCAAATTGCGACGCTATCTGGATCGGGCAGCGGGGATTCTCTCAGATGGTGGGCATTACATCCTGGTGGATCGGACGGGAACAGTCTGGCTGGCACTGCAAAACGGCCTTGCCAAGGTGGAACTGACCTCTCCGCTAACGGAATTTTCGCGCGCGAATGGGATGACCGGGGCTGTCGTCGAAATGGTTCGCTATCAAGGTGAGATATACGTTGGCAGTGTCAACGGTTTGCTGCGGCTGGATGCCGCGACTGGACAATTCCAAAAGGTCACAGAGGTAAAAGAACCGGAAAATTTTGGCTTGCTGGTGCATGGCGACAACCTGCTAGTAGCAAGCCCCATAGGGGGAATCTATGAGTTGACGGGAAACCGTGTGACGGGCAGGTTACGGTTTCCCAAGCCTTCTACTGGTTCTTTTTCTATGGCGCAGTCTCGGCAGGACGCCAATCGCATCTGGGCTTGTACGAATGAAGGATTGGCCACCTTTCGGAAAGATGCCACGGGGCGCTGGATGTATGAAGGGATGATCGAAAATCTTCCAGTCTTGCGGTCTATCATCGAAACGGAACCCGGTGTGTTCTGGATTGGCACGGAAGGAAGAGGCGTTCTGCGCATTCGCTTGCAAGGCAATTCGTTGGTCAATGCAAAGGTAGAATATTTCACCTCAGCTCATGGATTGCCCGATGACAGCGGCGTCAGCGTCCATCAGGCCGCCGGGCGAATCCTCTTTGCCAACCGCGCAGGCGTTCGCGAATTTGACGAAGCCAGCGGACGGTTTGTGGAATCGAAAACCTTCGGCGCGGTTCCGACCGGTGGTTTGTCTGAAGAGTACACCGTGCGAACGACCTCCACAGGGGACATCTGGGTCAATTTCGGAGTGCGCCCGGTCTTGATGCGGCGGCAGAGCGATGGTTCGTACCAGATGGATGCCCAACTGCTGGGACGCATCGGTGCTGGACAGGTCGCCTGGCTGCATGTGGACGCGGACGACGTGTTATGGATGGGTGGTGTGGATCGCATGTTTCGCTACGATCCCGCGCATATGCCCGGCGCTACCCAAACAGCTCCGACACTGGTGCGACGGGTGACGGCAGGCGAAAGTGCAACGCTGCTTTATGGCGGCGGGGGCGGCGAAGCATCCATCCAGATGAACTCGCCGGTGCCTTACGCGGACAATACGCTGCGGTTTGAGTATGCCGTCGCCAGCCTGGAAGACCCGACGCGCAATCAATATCAAACCATGCTGGAAGGCTTTGACCACGACTGGTCAGCCTGGACGCATGAAACGCGGCGCGATTACACCAACCTGCCGCCGGGGGATTATCGCTTTCGGGTAAAGTCGCTCAATGCGCTGGGGCAAGCGGGGACAGAAGCCGAATATCGGTTGACAGTTTTGCCGCCCTGGTATCGCACGTGGTGGGCGTATGGCGCTTATGTCCTGTTGCTGGGATTTGCGGCGTATGGTTCGCGTCACTGGCTGGTCGCTCACGAACGCGAAAAGGCGCGGCGGCAAAAAGCGGAACTGGAATCCACCGTCGCGGCGCGTACGCAGGAAATCAGCGCGCGTGCAGCCGAACTCGCCACCGTCAATCACATCACGCAGGCGCTCGCCAGCCAGCTCGATAAAGACGCGCTGATTCATCTGGTCGGCGAACAGGTGCGCGAAGTGTTTCGCGCTTCAATTGCCTACGTCGCCTTGCTGAATCGGGCGACGATGATGATCGAATTCCCTTACTTGCACGGCGAAGACCTTGAGCCAATCCCCTATGGCGAAGGCATGACGTCGCAAATCATCCGAACCGGGCAACCGCTGCTCATCAATCGCAACTTTGCCAGCAATCGAGCTGAACTGGGTGTTAAGTTGCTCGGACGTGAACCGGCTTCGTTTCTGGGCGTGCCAATTCGCGCAGGCGGCGAAGTCGTTGGCGTGCTCAGTGTGCAGGCCATGGAAGAAGAAGGCCGCTTTACCGAAGCCGATCAGCGTCTGCTTTCGACCATTGCCACGGCGGTCGGCGTCACGCTGCACAACGCGAATCTATACGAAACTGCGCGGTTGGCCCGCGTCGCGGCAGAAGAAGCCGATGAAGCCAAGAGCATCTTTCTGGCCAATATGAGCCACGAGTTGCGCACGCCGCTCAATGCCGTGATCGGGTACAGCGAAATGTTGCAGGAAGAGGCCGTAGATTTGGGTCAGGATGAGTTCATTCCCGATCTGCAAAAAATCAATGCCGCCGGGCGTCACCTGCTCGATCTGATCAACAGCATTCTCGACCTCTCAAAAATCGAAGCCGGCAAGATGGAGCTTTACCTGGAATCGTTCACGGTGAAGACCCTGATTGATGATGTTGCGGCAGTGATCGAACCGCTGGTTGCGCGCAAAGGCAATCAACTGAAGATCAATTGTCAGGACGACATCGGCATGATGCGCGCCGACCTGACCAAAATCCGCCAATCGCTGTTTAACCTGTTGTCGAACGCTTCGAAATTTACGGAAGCGGGCACGATCACGCTGGATGTTGCGCGCCGCAATGACCGCATGATCTTTCGCGTCAGCGATACCGGCATCGGCATGAACGAAGAACAGATCAACAAGCTGTTTCAACCTTTCACGCAGGCCGATGTTTCGACGACGCGGCAATACGGTGGCACGGGGTTGGGGCTGACCATCACGAAAAAATTCTGCGAAATGATGGGCGGCGAAATTCGCGTCGAAAGCCAGCCCGGACGGGGTTCAGTCTTCACCATCGAACTGCCCGCGCAGATGGGAGACGCAAAATCATCAACCGAGCGAGGCACAACCGCGCAACTCGGCGTCGCCCCCAATGCGCCGCTGATTCTGGTGATTGACGACGACCCGGCGGTGCAGGAACTGATGCAGCGATTTCTGAACCGCGAAGGTTTTCGCGCTGCCAGTGCGCTGAATGGGCAAGAAGGTTTGCGCCTCGCGCAGGAATTGCAACCCGCTGCGATTACGCTGGACGTGATGATGCCGGGGCTGGACGGTTGGGCGGTGCTGTCTGCGCTCAAAGCCAATCCGGCGACGCACGATCTGCCGGTGATTATGTTGACGATTGTGGACGACCGAAATCTGGGCTATGCGCTGGGCGCGGCGGAATACCTGAACAAACCGATTGACCGCGAACGATTGCTGACCTTGCTGAAAAAGTATCGTCCCGAAGCGCATGCCGGTTCAGTGCTGATTGTCGAAGATGAGCCTGCGACGCGCGAAATGCTGCGGCGCATGCTGGAACAGGAAGGTTGGCAAGTTGCCGAAGCCGAAAACGGGCGTGTGGGACTGACACAATTGGCGAAGCAAACGCCGCATCTGATCCTGCTGGATTTGATGATGCCTGAAGTAGACGGCTTTACCTTTGTCGAGGAAGTGAACAAGAACCCGTTGTGGCGCGGCATCCCGGTTGTAGTCATCACCGCCAAAGACGTAACGCTGGAAGATCGGCTGCGCCTGAACGGGTATGTCGAGAAAATTCTGGAAAAAGGCGCTTACAAACGCGAAGAACTCTTGCGCGAAGTACGCGATCTGGTGGCAGCTTGTGTGCGCGAAACGGGTGCTGCCAAGTAGCAGATAAAACGACAGGAAAAACACTATGCCCAAAATACTCTTGGTAGAAGACAACGAAATGAACCGCGACATGCTTTCGCGGAGACTGGCACGGAAAAACTATGAAGTCGTCATGGCTGTGGATGGGCTGGAAGCCGTCGCCAAAGCGCAAAGCGAACAGCCCGATCTGATTCTGATGGACATCAGTCTGCCTGTCATTGACGGACGCGAAGCGACAAAGCGCATCCGGGCGACGGCAGAAACGCAATCCATTCCCATCATCGCTCTGACCGCGCATGCCATGTCCGGGGATCGCGATCTGGCGCTGGAAGCAGGTTGCAATGATTACGAAACCAAACCAATAGACTTGCCGCGGCTGCTGGAAAAAATCGAAACCTGGCTGAATCCGGCATGAATGAAACGGAATCCAAGACAACGCTCCCGGAAAGTGGGCAAAGTGGCCGTACGATGCTGGCGCATTTGCGGCACGAATTGCGCACGCCGCTGAATGCCGTCATCGGGTACAGCGAAATGCTGCTGGAAGACGCCGAGGCCGACGAATTCAGTTCGGTGTTGCGCCGGATGCTGACCGCAGGGCGGGAATTGCTGGCCGTCGTCAACGAATTGCTTGACCCGAAACTGCTGGCACAAAAGATGACCGGGCAAACCGTCACGCAATTCGTTTCCGGCGCGCAACGACAGTTGCGCACTTCGCTGACCACAGTTTCCGGTTATTGCGAATTGCTGCTGGAAGAAGGCGCCGAAACCGGACGCAACGAATTCGCCGCCGACCTGGAACGCATTCACCAGGCCGCCGCCCGTTTTCTGACCTTGATTGACAACGAAGTGGACTGGGCGCAGGTCGAGGAGGAAGCTGAACAATTCGCGCGCGTCAACGCTGCCGCAAAAGTCGTAGAGCCTGAAACAACGACGATGCCTGACAGCCTTGAGTTGTTGCGCACGGCGACAGGTTCGCTGCTGGTCGTGGATGACAACGAAGTCAATCGGGATTTGCTTTCTCGCCGGTTAATGCGCGAAGGGCATCAGGTCGCCGTGGCAATCAACGGACGACAGGCGCTGGAAATGATCGAACAGGGCGCCTTCGATCTGGTGTTGCTGGACGTAATGATGCCGGAGCTAAACGGGCATGAGGTGCTCGAACACCTGCAACGCGCTGGCCGCTTGCGCGATTTGCCGGTCATCATGCTGTCGGCTTCAGGCGAGATGGACAGCATCGTGCAATGCATCAGCCTCGGCGCGGAAGATTATCTATCCAAACCTTACGATCCGATTTTGCTGCGCGCGCGCATCAATGCCAGTTTGGAAAAGAAACGGCTGCGCGACCGAGTGCGCGAACAATTGCGCGCCATTGAACAGGAACTCAACGTCGCCGCACGCCTTCAGCAATCTATCCTGCCGCGCAAATTCCCCGTCAATGAGCATCTGGAAATCTTTGCCGAAATGACGCCCGCGCGCGCCATCGGCGGAGACTTTTATGACTTCTTCCCGATTGATGACACGCGTTTTGGCTTTGCCATCGCGGATGTTTCCGGCAAGGGCGCTCCGGCGGCGTTGTTTATGGCGCTCAGCCGCGCGTTTCTGAAAGCGACGGCCAGCGAGGGCAGCGAAGGCATGTCTGCGGGCGAATGCCTGACGCGCGTCAATCGCCTGATTCAGGCGGAAAACCGCACGGGAATGTTCGTCACTGCGTTTTACGGCATCCTGAATTTGCAGACTGGCGCAATCGAGTTTGCCAATGCCGGTCATAACCATCCGTACCTGCTGCGCGCGGGGCATCCGCCCGCGATGCTCGATCACCGCAACTCGCTGGTGCTAGGCATGCGCAAAGCCGTTGAATATCCCACGCACCAGTTGCAATTGCAGCCGGGCGACCGCTTGTTCCTTTACACTGACGGCGTGACCGAAGCGATGACTGAGGAAGGCGAAGAATTTTCCGAAGAGCGACTCGCCCAAGCCTTGGCGCGTGCTGCGGGCAGTTCGTTGCAGGAAACAATCCGGTTGGTCAGCGATGCGGTGCGCGATTTCGCAGACGGCGCGCAGCAATCGGATGATCTGACGACACTCCTCGTTCAATACAATGGGTGAATAGTACGCAAAGCGAAATGAGCGAGTGCTTCTGAAAACAAACCAAACAAAAAGGGCGCGATTCGGTGTAATCCGTTTCGCGCCCTTTTGAGTTGCTGCTTTCTTTGAATCTACGCCACCGCCGGATCAATCGCATCCGGGTTGACGCCCAGATCCATGATCGCTTGCGCCGCTTTCTTGGCGTTGAATTTGCCCTCGCGCGCCAGTTTCGACAGCGCCGCAGCCACGATGGATTCGGCGTTGATCTCGAAATGGCGGCGCAGGTAATCACGGTTTTCGCTGCGTCCAAAACCATCCGTTCCCAAGCTGACCAAACGGCCTCCCAGCCACGGAGCGATCTGGTCATACACGATCTTCATGTAATCGCTGGCAGCGATGATCGGACCTTCGGTGCCTTCCATCACTTGCTGGATGTACGGCTTTTGTTCGGCTTCGGTCGGATGCAGCCGGTTCCAACGTTCGGCGCGCAACGCATCGCGGCGCAATTCGTTGTAACTGGTCACGCTCCACACGTCGGCGGTGATTTTGTACTGCTCAGCCAGAATCTTCTGCGCGCGCAGCACTTCGCCCATCATCGGGCCGCTGCCGAACAGTTGCACCTTGGCTTTGCCTTTGGCGACACCGTTCAGCTTGTAAATGCCTTTGATGATGCCTTCCTCGACCCCTTCAGGCATCGGCGGCTGGGCGTAGTTTTCATTGTAAACCGTGATGTAATAGAAACGGTCTTCGCCTTCCTGGTACATACGGCGCAAACCATCCTGAACGATCACGGCAATTTCATAGGCATACGCCGGATCATAAGCTGCGCAGGTCGGAACGGTGCTGGCCAACACGTGGCTGTGTCCGTCCTGATGCTGCAAGCCTTCACCATTGAGCGTCGTGCGTCCGGCGGTGGCTCCGAGCAGGAAGCCTTTGCCGCGCGCATCGGCAAACGCCCAGGCGAAATCGCCAATGCGCTGGAATCCGAACATCGAATAGAAGATGTAGAACGGAATCATGTCTACGCCGTAATTGGCGTAAGCCGTTCCGGCAGCCGTGAACGAAGCCATCGAACCGGCTTCGGTAATTCCCTCTTCCAGAATCTGCCCTTCTTTCGATTCCTTGTAATACAGGAACATGTCGGAATCGTGCGGGGTGTAAAGCTGCCCCTGGCTGGCGTAAATGCCGACCTGACGGAAGAGCGATTCCATACCGAAGGTGCGCGCTTCGTCGGGAACAATCGGCACAACGCGTTTGCCAAGCGCTTTGTCTTTGGTCATCAACAGCGTCAACACACGAACAAAAGCCATCGTCGTGGAAACTTCGCGACCTTGCGAACCGTCGAGCGATTCCTTGAAAAATTCCAGCGGCGGAGCCTTGAGCTTCTCATCTTTCACTTCACGAACCGGGAAACTGCCCCCCAGCGCTTCGCGACGCGCTTTCATGTACTTCATTTCTTCGCTGTCGGCTGGCGGCAGGTAGAATTTTGCTTTTTTCGCGTCTTCTTCGGAAATCGGCAGTTCAAAGCGTTTGGTGAAATTGACCAAATCCACTTCTTCCATCTTCTTGGCCTGGTGTGCCAAGTTGCGGCTTTCGCCCGAAGAACCCATTCCATACCCTTTGACGGTCTTGGCCAGAATCACAGTCGGTTGGCCTTTGGTTTCCATCGCTCGTTTGTATGCGTTGTAAACCTTGAACGAATCATGGCCGCCACGGCGCAAACGCCAGATGTCGTCGTCGCTCAAATGTTCGACCAGTTTCAGCAACTCAGGATATTTGCCAAAAAAGTGTTCGCGGATGTATTTGCCGTCTTTGGCGCGGAACGCCTGATACTCGCCGTCCACGCATTCTTCCATGCGTTTGAGCAGCAAGCCTGTTTTATCGCGCGCCAGCAAATCATCCCAGCCGCTGCCCCAAACGACTTTGATGACGTTCCAACCGGCTCCGGCAAAGGCAGCTTCCAGTTCATTGATGACTTTGCCGTTGCCGCGCACCGGGCCGTCCAAACGTTGCAGGTTGCAGTTGATGACAAAAATCAGGTTGTCGAGTTTTTCCCGGCTGGCCAGCGTCAGCGATCCCATGGATTCCGGCTCATCCATTTCGCCATCGCCGAGAAACGCCCAAATCTTGCGATCGGTTGCCGGGATCAATCCGCGATTTTCCATGTACCGCATAAAACGCGCTTGATAGATGGCATTCAACGAAGCCAATCCCATTGAAACTGTCGGAAAGCTCCAGAAATCCGGCATCAACCAGGGATGCGGGTATGAAGAGAGCCCATCGGTGTCGCGCAATTCGTGGCGGAAATTTTCGAGGTGTTGCTGCGTCAGCCGACCTTCCACAAAGGCGCGCGCATAAATGCCCGGACTGGCGTGTCCCTGAAAGTACACAAAATCGCCCGGCTGTTCGCCAATTTTGGTGCGGAAAAAGTTGTTGAAACCGACTTCCATCAGCGTTGCCACCGAAGCGTAAGTCGAAATGTGGCCACCGATGCCGGCATCTTTTTTGTTCTGCTGCACCACCATCGCCAGCGCGTTCCAGCGAATAGCGCTTTTGATCTTGCGTTCCAGCGCCAGATTGCCCGGATACGGCACATCGTCTTCGGGGCGAATGGTGTTGATGTAAGGCGTGTTGAATCGTGGCGGAAGATTCAATCCGACGGCTCGCGCGCGTTGCGTCAGCGCATTCAACAAATAGGATGCGCGCTGCGGATTTTCTTCGTTCAGAATTTGATCCCAGGCTTCCAGCCACTCCGAGGTTTCCTGCGGATCAATATCTGCAACCGTCGAGGGCGTTTCAGTTTTGATTTGTTCTTCGAGTTTGGCTTTTGCTTGCATTGCTCCTTGCTTCCTTCAGGTATATGACCCGGTTCGCTGCCCAAACTTCCAGCTTGCGCCAGAGGCGGTGTGAAGCGCGTTTAGCAGTCTTCCGAGTTACTTTTTATGAGTTTCATCGTGATGTGATGTCGAAGTAGGCGGGCACTATACCGCAAACTGCGCACAGTGTCGAAACCGTTGCCGCCCCCTAAAATCTCAAATCCACTTTGAGAAAACACCGCAAGTGGACAGCCATCTCACAATCCAGATCGCCAAATAAACCAACGGCAGAAAAGCGGCCAATTCTGTAGCGCTGAGCCTTGCCCAACGCCCACTCAACCAAGTCTGACGAATGGGTTCATTGTCATTGACGTTGCCGACAAACATCAATTCCGGGGGCTTTTGATTTTCTTCTGTCCAGTTTATGACGTTGGTCAACTGATTGAACACGATTCCAACCTGCTTTCGATAAAAATCTGCCAGGTAGTTATCAGTTCTTCCAAAATGAAACCAAACTAGCGCTAGAAAACTTCCCAGATACGATAAGGCCCGAATGTGCGACGAATAATCTTTGTGAAACGACAACCCAACCAACCCGGATTCAATGGTCAGAAAGAAATTGAACCGAACCCACATCCGGGAAAAATGATCGGTCAGATAGCGAGCTTTCAGCTCGTAATCCTTTTGTAGAAAATCATCTCGTCCAACCATTGGCGTCTCCGACGAGTCGCAACTACAACTCGAATTTGTCGAGATAATCGGGAACTTCCACGTGCCAGCCAAATTTTTCGACAATCTTTTGCTTCAACGCTTCTTGTGCTTTCGGCTCGCCGTGAACCAGAAAGACGGTTTTCGGCGCGCGCCGGAATCCGCCCAGCCAACGTAGAATTTCGCGCGAATCGGCATGTGCCGACAGGTTTTCCAATCGTTCAACTTTGGCTTTGACCGGAACGAATTCGCCAAAGATTTTGATTTCCGGTTCGCCGTCCAGCAATCGTCGCCCGCGCGTGCCTTCGGATTGATAGCCGACAAAGACAATCGTGTTGCGTTCGTCCGGCAATCGTTTTCGCAGGTGATGCAAAATTCGTCCCCCAGTCGCCATACCGCTGGCCGAAATGACGATGCTGGATGCATCACTGGCCGAGACAGCTTTGGATTCGTCGCGCGTGCGAGCGACGTTGAACCGCTGAGTCGCCAATGGATTTTTGCGATCGCTCATCAGACCTTTCATTTCCGGATCGTGATCTTCCTTGTGGCGCAGATAGAGTTTGGTGGCGCTGCCCGCCATCGGGCTGTCCACATAAACAGGAATGATCGGAATTCGTCCTTCTTCTTCCAGTTCGCGCAGCAGATACAACAAAAGTTGTGTGCGCCCGACGGCAAACGACGGAATCAGAACCTGCCCGCCACGTTTGACGGTGTCATTGATAATTTCCGCCAGTTTGGCTTTGACGTCGAAATCGCCGTGTTCGCGGTCACCGTAAGTGGATTCGACCACGATGTAATCCGCGTCGTCCAAATTTGAAGGATCATTGATGATTGGTTCGTTATAGCGCCCCAGATCGCCCGTCATCACCACCCTTCGTGTCGCACCGTCGTTGCATTCAACATCAAAGAGCACAAAACTCGATCCCAAAATATGCCCAGCCGTCACAAATTCGAACGACAGCTTTTTGGTCAATTGAATTCGTTTGTGGTAGTTGACTGATTCCATCAACCGGCAGGCGGCGTTGGCGTCTTTTTCGGTATACAGCGGCAACGCCGGATGATGTTTGGTCGCGCCGGTTTTGTTGAAGTAATCGGCGTCTTCTTCCTGCAACCGAGCCGAATCCGGCAGCATGATCCGCGACAGTTCGACAGTTGCCGGAGTCGCATACACCGTGCCATCAAATCCGTCGCGCACCAATCGCGGCAGGTATCCGCTGTGGTCAATGTGCGCGTGCGTCAAAATCACCGAATTGATCGAAGCCGGATTGATCGGAAACGGTTCCCAGTTGCGTAACCGCAGATGCTTCAGGCCTTGAAACAATCCGCAATCCACCATTACGCGATACCCACCGACTTCGAGCAGATGCTTCGAGCCGGTCACGGTTCGCGCCGCTCCCAAAAATTGAATATGTGCCATTGAGACTAGACCTCCGTGCCGAAGTTTGTACCACAATCGTTTCCCGGAAGTGAAATTCCGCTTGGCCGGATTCGGCGAATTGAGCATACTTTGCGGGAGTCACCCGATCTTTTCCCCGAACAATCTATGAGCGAGTCGCCCTCGCTCCTCAACCGCAAGGAGAACTATGAAAACAATCCTTCGTTCGTTTCTTGTTGTTTGCTGTCTGGCGTTGACTCTGACGTCGGTCACTTCGGCTTCGACGTTTGGCTTCCGCATCAAAGCTGACATTCCATTCGATTTTCAGATTGGAAAAAAGAAAATGCCCAAGGGCGATTACATCATCGAATCTGTGGGATCGAGCGGAACCGTGCTGATTCGCCGGGAAAAAGGCGGCAAAGCCGTCAACGTCATGACCGTCGTTGATAAACACACCGACAAGCACAAATCGAAACTGGTCTTTCGCCGGTACGGCGATCAGTACTTTTTGGCAAGAATCTGGGACGGGTCGAGCGAATCCGTGCTGAAGATTGAAAAATCCAGCGCTGAAAAGAAAGTCGCCAAATTGTTCAAAGACCAATCCGGCAAAGACGAAGACGAAGTTCCAGTCCCTGACAAATAGACTGCTCTGCCGCAAGACCAGTGCTGCTTGCGTTCAACAGCGGCACTGGCCTGCACCCGCCGCACGACCTTGCGATTATTTCTTGATTGCTTCCCGCAAATTCAAATTGCTGATTAACCGATGCAGGTAATTTGCCTGAACGCCGAGCAACCGGGCAGCTTCGGTGATGCTGCCATCGGCTTGGCCGATGGCTTTGAGGATGAGCTGTTTTTTCGTCTCCTTGATCGCTTCGTGATAATTGGCGATGGAAATATCGTTCGCTGGAGCGTCGGCTTCGGTTTCAAGAACGGCTTCGGGTAAATCTTCGGGGCGAATCAGGTCAGTGGAACCAAGCACGATAGCGCGTTCAATGGCATTTTCCAGTTCGCGGACATTTCCCGGCCAATCGTACGCCGTCAGCAACGCGCGCGCTTCAGGCGCAATGCCACGCACCTGGCGTTTGCATTTGTTGGCGTATTTCGTCGCAAAGTAATTGGCCAGCAACGGAATGTCTTCGCGGCGTTCGCGCAAGGGCGGCAATTTCAGCGATACGACATTCAGCCGGTAATACAAATCCTGCCGAAAGCTGCCGTCCTTGATCGCCGATTCCAGGTCGCGGTTGGTGGCGGCAATCAATCGCACGTCCACTTTGATTGGCCGAGTTCCCCCAACGCGCTCGAATTGCTGTTCCTGCAAGACGCGCAGCAACTTGGCCTGCAAAACCAAAGACATCTCGCCCAATTCATCCAGAAAGATCGTGCCGCCATCAGCGATTTCAAACTTCCCTTTTTTCTGCGCGACGGCTCCGGTGAACGCGCCTTTTTCGTGCCCGAACAATTCACTTTCCAGCAAGGTTTCGGTCAACGCGGCGCAGTTGATGGCCACAAACGGTTTGCCCACACGCGAACTGTTTTGATGAATCGAATTGGCCGCCAGCTCCTTCCCCGTCCCGCTTTCGCCGCGAATCAACACGGTGGAATCGGTTGGCGCGACTTTGGCAATGAATTGATAGATGTCGCGCATGCGTTTGCCTTCGCCAACCAGGCTGCGTTCGATGTTGATTTCCTCGGTCAATCGGCGATTTTCGCTTTCCAACCATTCCAACTGACGCACGTTTTCCAGAGCCACCGCAGCGATCCCGGCGATGGCCGAAACGAGTTGCAGATGGTCTTCGTCGAATTTCGTCGCGGCATCGCTGGTGCTCAGATAAATGACACCCAGTGTTCGGCTCATCAACAGAATCGGCACAGCCAACAGCGCGCGCGTTTGCGAAACCATCAAACTTTCGTTTTCGCCGAAGGCTTCGCTCTCCAGAACGTTGTTGCTCAGAATGGCTTCGCCTGCGCTCAAGACCTGGTTGATGATGGCGCGGCTGA
>JAEUQP010001174.1 GCA_016789645.1 Acidobacteriota bacterium
ATTGGTAGACCGGTTGCGTCGAGTTTGTCTTGGCCGCGATTTGGAATTGTTGGTCAAGCGCGAAAACGAACATTCGTTTTTGTCGTCGGCCTGGGATCGGTCTTCCATTCAACGCGAACTGCAATTTTTATTCAGCCATACCGTGCATCATTACGCATTGATCAACATATTTTTGCGACTGCAGGGAATTCAACCCGCACCGGATTTCGGCATTGCACCTTCGACTTTGAAGTTTTGGCAATCAAAAGCTTGATGGAAACAACCTCTGGCAAATTTGGGTTGTGGTGGCGGCGCTGGCGCTGGCGGTTGTTGGTTTTGTACTTGTTGCTGGTTTTGGGGGCGCATGTTTGGCGTTGGTGGAAGCCTGCGGAACACGTTCCGGAGTCTGAGGGCTGTTCCGTTTGTCGTTCGGTGCAAGTTCCTACGATTGATGGCAATCAAGAATTGAAAAGCCCAATTCGATTTGCCTATCAAGATCGAGGCCAATCCACCAATTCCGCATTGCCGATTGTTTTGATCCACGGAAGCCCCGGCGAAGCCAGCGATTTCAACCGCATTGCGCCGCTGTTGGAAACTTCGCACCGTTTGATTATTCCTGACCTGCCGGGTTTCGGAGCCTCGACTCGAGACCTGCCTGATTATTCGTTTCGCACGCATGCAAAGTATTTGATTGAGCTTCTGAATCATCTGGGACTAGAACGAGCGCACTTTGTGGGATTCAGCATGGGCGGCGGCGTTTTATTGAGTCTGTATGATCTTGCGCCTGATCGTGTGGCCTCAGCCACGTTGCTGGCCAGCATCGGCGTTCAGGAAATGGAGTTGCTCGGCGATTATCATTTGAATCATGTCGTTCATGGCTTGCAGCTTGGTTTGTTCTGGCTGCTGCGTGAGGGATTGCCGCGTTCGCCGGTTTCGCACGTGCGAGATGTTTCGGTTTCTTACAGTCGGAACTTTTATGATTCCGATCAACGCCCTTTGCGGACCATCCTCAGCAGATTCGACAAACCGATGCTGATTCTTCACGGCCAACATGACTTTCTGGTTCCCGTCGAAGCCGCACGCGAACATCATCGGCTGGTTCCGCAAAGCGAATTGGTAGTCTCGGATTTTGACCACTTTATGGTGTTCAATCGAAACGATTACCTGGCGCCGCTGCTCACAAATTTTATGACCAGAGTTGAAGCTGGAACCGCGTTGACCAAATTCCGGGCTGATCCGTCACGCATCGCCGCTTCTCAGCAACCATTCGATCCCCAAAATCTGCCAAAGTTCATTGGCGTGACGGCTTTTGTCGTTATGTTGTTGCTGGCTGCTGCGACGCTAATTACCGAAGACCTGACTTGCATCACTGCCGGTGTCATGGCGGCGCAAGGCAGAATGGATTTCGCACTTGCGGCATTCGCCTGCCTCCTGGGAATTTATGTCGGCGATTTGCTCCTGTTTCTGGCTGGGCGATGGCTGGGCCGCGCGGCTTTATCGCGAGCGCCCGTCAAATGGTTTGTCAGCGAACGGGCTGTCGCGCGTGGTTCTGAATGGATGCAGCATCAAGGAGCGAAGGTGATTTTCATTAGCCGCTTTTTGCCGGGCGCTCGATTGCCAACCTATTTTGCCGCCGGAGCCTTGCGAACCAGTTTTTGGAAATTCGCCTTGTATTTCGCAGTTGCGTGCGTGGTTTGGACGCCTTTGCTGGTCGGATTGGCCATGTTGTTGGGCAAAGGGCTGGTTGAATCAACCTTGTTTGCCGGGCAAGGGGTGTTGCTGAAAGCATTCATTGCCGCAGTTTTGATTTACCTCGCGGTCAAAATACTGGTGCGGCTTTCCACCTGGAGAGGGCGTCGTCTGTTGATTTCAAGCTGGCGACGAATGGCCAACTGGGAATTCTGGCCGACGTATATCTTCTATCCTCCCGTTGTGCTGTATGTGGTTTGGTTGATGCTGAAATATCGCAGCCTGACGTTGTTCACGGCGGCCAATCCAGCGATTCCCGGTGGAGGCTTCATCGGCGAATCGAAAGCGGAAATTTATAGCGGGTTGGCAGGCGCAAATGAAGTTTTGCCGAAATGGCAATTGCTTCCAGCTTCAGCCGGCGTGGAGCAGAAAATTCAGTCTGCAAAAAATTTTATTGCCAGCCAAAACCTGGATTACCCTGTTGTTTTGAAACCGGATGCTGGTCAACGCGGTTCGGGCGTCGGAATCATTCATTCGGCAATGGAGCTTGAGCGATACCTGCGACAAGTCAACGTTGACACGCTGATTCAGGAGTTTTTGCCCGGCGAAGAGTTCGGCGTTTTCTATTATCGTTATCCTAATCAGCCGACCGGCAAAATTTTCGCAATCACGGAAAAAAGGTTCCCAAGTGTAACCGGCGACGGCCATAGCACGTTGGAGCAATTGATCCTGAACGACGACCGCGCGGTTTGTATGGCTCGATTTTTACTCGACAAACATGCCGATCATTTATGGGATACGCCACGGGATGGGGAAATCGTGAACCTGGTGGAACTTGGTACGCACTGCCGGGGCGCTGTCTTTCTGGATGGTGGTTGGGTGAAGACAGATGAATTGGAAGCAGCTATAGATCGTATTTGCCAGCATTTCCAAGGATATTACTTTGGCCGATTCGACTTACGCACACCAAACGTACAGGATTTTCAGCAAGGCCGAAATTTCAAAGTCATCGAATTAAATGGCGTGACGTCAGAAGCTACAAGCATTTACGATCCCCAAAATTCTGTTTTCGACGCATATCGAATTCTGTTTGCGCAATGGCGAATTGCTTTTGAAATCGGTGCGCAAAACCGGGCACGCGGTTTCAAGCCTACGCAATTGCGAAAACTTTTGAAATGGATGATTGCTTACCGAGAACAGTCGCAGGCTCATGATGAATTCAGGGCTGCCAAAACATCCAAACTGAATCCCTGAACCTCAGCCGGATGATTTTGGATCGTCACTACCGCCTGTCTTTGAATTGGGGGGAGTAAAGAAATTTCGCAATGCCTCAGCGCCAGGAACAAATTGTTCCCACATCTGTGGAGCTTTGGCGCCCAACTCCAGAAAGCTTCGAAAGCGGCGGTCAAATTCTTCCTTGGTTTTCAAATATGCTTCAAAGCTGGCCGCCAGATGGTTTTTCAGGAAGTCCTGAATTGAATCTTCACGCGAGCGCAAAATCTGAAACAGAAACGGAAGCGGCAGCAGGTTGGTGTTCTTTTCTTCTTCCAGAATTGCCTGCATCAACACCGCCTTGGTGACATCGGCTTTCGAGGTTGAATCAATCACCTGTATGTCGTGGCCAGCGCGAATGATGGCAATCAAATCCTGATAAGTGACATAAGTGCCGGTTTCAGTGTTGTAGAGTCGCCGGTTTCCATATCGTTTAATGACGACAGTATTGTCGTTGACGGGTTGGTCAGGTTCGATGCCGAAAGATTTTGCCGCCGCTTTCCGGGGGGCACGTTTTTTGGTTGCGCGCGTTTTCGATTTGGTGGTTTTTTGAGCCATGGTCATTTCGGGTTCGTAGAAGTTCAATTTACCGAGCCAGAGTATAATGATTTTTCGCCGATGCGAGCAAGAAAAATGTTGAAAGGGGTATACCTGCTAATTTCAGTGTTTAAGACGATTTATCGCAGGTTGGCCTGATTCTTAAGCTGATAATATTTCGCAATTGCGAAATATTCTATTGACCTTTTGGCAAGAGGAAGTATGATGTCGCTCGTCAAATACCTTTTCCTAGAGAGATTGCGATGATTCGAAAACTGAATGGAACGGTTGCTGTGATTACCGGCGCGACCAGCGGGATTGGTCGAGACACTGCCCGCGAATTTGCCGCTGCTGGTTCGAAGGTGGTGGTCGCGGGGCGTAGGCACGAGCGACTGGCGGAGTTGGCCAAAGAGATTGAATCTAAAGGCGGCCAGGCGTTGGCAATGCAAACTGATGTCGCAGATCAGGCCCAGGTGGAAAAGTTGATTTCTGCGGCTGTCGACCGGTTTGGCCGAGTAGATGTGCTGGTCAACAATGCTGGCGTCGCCATCGCTTCCCGGTTTACCGAAATGCCGCTGGAAGATTTTCGTCGGTTGATGGATGTGAATTTCTGGGGCGCCGTTTTTGCGTGTCGCGCCGCTGTTCCGCAAATGCGAAAACAAAATGGCGGAGGCGTGATTTTGAATGTTTCTTCGATTTTCGGGAAGCGAGGAATGCCGTTTGAAACCGCCTATTGTGCCAGCAAATTCGCGCTGGCGGGATTTTCCGAAGCCTTGCGTGCCGAAGTCATGTCCGAAAACATCGATGTCTGCACGATTTATCCCGGCGCAGTGGAAACGGAAATTTTTGATGCGGCTGCGAACAGTACCGGTCTGGAAATGCCAAATTACATTCCGAAGTTTCCAGCCAGGCAGATGGCCAAGCTGATTGTGCAGGCGGCCCGTTTTCCGCAGCCTGAAGTGGTGGCGGCATTTGATGCACAGGCGATCAACCTTGCCAACACTTTTGCTCCGGCACTCGTAGATTTCGCGCTCGGCTGGGCTGTGCCATTCATCGAAGGCATGCGCAGGGCAAACCAAAACACTGAACCCAAAAAACCAGACAGCGGCAATCTGTACCAGCCGCAGGATAAGTAAACTCAACCACTCAAACCAAAAAGGAGAAAATTGTCATGGCGAACAAAGCAAAAACCGCAAAAGAAACTGAACCTAACGCTGAACATACCAATGCAGGCGCAGCCGATTGGGCGAAACAGGTTGTCGAGCATCTGGTTGATGCACAGAAAAAATGGATTGATCTGACCGCGCAGCAAAACACGCTGATGCTGAAAGCGGTGGAAGAAGGCATGGAATTTTATCGCTCGGCTCCGACGCCGGAGTTGGGGAGTTGGGCGCGTCAAGGCTACGAAGGGTTTGTCGAAGCGCAACGCCGCTGGGCGGAAGTCGCTTCTCAGCAAAGCAGCCAATTGTTTGACGCGATCAAGGAAAATGTGACGTTCAATCCTTCCGACATCGCTCGCGCCACTTCAGATTTTGCTGGACAGGGGCTTGAAACCTTCGTCAAAGCGCGCACGCAATGGCTGGATTTCGCCGCGCAGCAAAATGCGCAAGTGATTGATGCCGTCAAGAAGGGGTTGAATCTGGAAGAGAATTCGCCTGCAGCGGCGCTGGCCGATTTTGCGCAACAGGCGGTGACCAATTATGTCGAAGTGCAAAAACGCTGGCTCGATCTGGCGACGCAGCTTCCGTTTTTTGGCGGCGCACCGAAAAAGTAGAACGATAGAGAGATGGAGGGGCGAGGGATGGAGGGACAGTGTAGGAGAAGTTCTTTCGTTCCACACTCCCTCTTTCCCTCAATCTCTCTATCGCTCCTTCTCTCCATCCGTTCGACTGTGGTAAGTTCCGCACCTATCAATCCATCAGAAAGGCACCAAACAACATGGCTCAAGCAGCGAACCGAGCGTACCCGCGTTCGGTGACGTTAAAGGATCAACAAATCACGTTGCGGCTGATGCAATCATCTGATCGTGACGCGGTGCTGGCTTTTGCCCAAGCATTGCCCGCCAAAGATTTGCTGTTTTTACCGTTGGACATCTCGCACCCCAAAGTTGTGGACGGCTGGGTTCGCAGTCTGGATTCGGCTCGCACCACGACGGTCGTTGCTGAAATTGGCGGGCGATTGATCGGGCTTGGCACCCTGGTTCGGAGTGAAACGACCTGGGCGCGGCATTTGGGCAACATCCGATTGCTGGTCAGTCCCGATGCGCGTGGCATAGGGTTAGGCAGCGTCTTGGCGAATGAGGTTTTCGCACTTGCGGAAGAAGCCGGGTTGCAGAAAGTCGTCGCGCAAATGGCGGCGGAACAGCGCGGCGCGCAAGCGGTGTTTGAAAAGCTGGGATTCAAAGCCGAAGCTTTGATGGCGGATTACGTGATGGATGCTCAAGGAAGAACCCACGATTTGATCGTCATGAGTCACGACGTCACCGGGTTGAATGGATAACGAAAGGCGGAAACGATGCTCGTTTTTCCAAAGGAATTCTTCACTCGCTTGAATCAGGTTGTCGAACCACTTGTTCGCGCGGGTTTCGGCAATCCGTTGTTGTGGCCAACGGGGGCAATTGTCGTGGAAACCACGGGCCGGAAATCCGGTCGCAAGATCAACATTCCAGTGTTGGCGACGCGAATCGGAGAATGGATCATTTTCAGCACCATTCGCCGCGAATCGCAGTGGCTGAAAAACCTGTCTGCCAATCCGGAAGTCCGATATTGGTTGGCGGGGCAGTCGCGTGAAGCCATAGCTTCGATCGTGACTCCCGACCAGCAGACCGTTAAAGACGCTCCACCGCAAGCCGCTTGCCTGATCAACTTTTTGCAGCTTCAAAGCCGTTTGCTGGGAATCAGTTTTGCACTTCTGACCCCGCGTTCTTGAGGTGAGGTGACGATGAGCACAGAAAATTTCGCCCGCATTCCGCAACCACCCGAAAAATTTTTGCTCGAAAATTTGCTCGACCTTAGCGCGACTTCGCCGATTCAGGACATGGTTCGGCTGGCGCGCGAATATGGTCCGATTTATCGCTTGGAAATGCGCGGTCGCGTCGCCATCGTTCTTTCCGGTTACGATCTGGTCAATGAAGTTTGCGACGAAAAGCGGTTCGACAAATCCATTCGCGGAGCCTTGCGGTTGGTGCGGCGGTTCAGCGGCGATGGATTGTTCACCTCCAAAACCGAAGAGCCGAACTGGTCGAAAGCACATAACATTTTGCTGCCGAACTTTGGCCATCGCGCGATGCAGAGCTATCACGCGATGATGCTGGACATCGCGGAACAACTGGTTTTGAAGTGGGATCGGTTGAACGACGACGATGAAATTGATGTGTCCGCTGATATGACCCGCCTGACGGTGGACACGATTGGCTTGTGCGGGTTCGATTACCGACTAAATTCGTTTTATCAGGATGGCTATCATCCTTTCGTCAGCGCGATGGCTGGCGGGCTGGCGACCACCTTGGACGAATTGCGCGACGTGCCTTTGGAAAGCTGGATTCGGCAAGGGCGTGAAAAGCAGTTGAAGGCCGACATTCGCTGCATGAACGAAACCGTGGATCGCATCATCGCCGACCGCAAAGCGAGTGGCGAAGATTTAACCGACAAAGCCGATTTGCTCAGCTACATGCTCAGCGGCGTAGACAAGAAAACCGGCGAGCGATTGGACGATCTGAACATTCGTTATCAAGTCATCACCTTCCTGATTGCCGGACACGAAACAACCAGCGGGTTATTGTCATTCGCGGTTTACGCGCTGTTGAACAATCCCGAAGTTCTCGCCAAGGCTTATGAAGAAGTGGA
>JAEUQP010001197.1 GCA_016789645.1 Acidobacteriota bacterium
CGGACGACGTCGTTGGGGAGATTATTCGTTCACCAGCGTTGATCCTTGCGATGACATGACGTTGTGGACGGTGCAGCAATTTGCCGATGCCGCCAATTCATACGGTTTGCGCGTGGCCAAAATTCCCGCGCCGCCTCCTGCAATTCCCGCTTCGGTGAATCCGCCATCTCTGCCGATTGGGCTGAGTTCCGTCAACGTCACAATCACGGGGCTTTCTGCCGATGGCGCAGGCTTTTTCGACCCCGGCGAAGGATTCAGTTGCCGATTGCGCGCTCAGGTCAGCGGAGGAGTCACCGTCAACAGTGCCAGCTATCTGACCCCGACAACCGTCCTGTTGAACCTTTCCACGGCGGTGGCCAGCGCCGGAGCAAAAACCATTACTATCACCAATCCGGATGGCCAGACGGCAACCGGCGTCAACATTTTGACCGTAGGCGATTGCGCGTATTCGGTGACGCCGGGCAACACATTGTTTTCTGCTTCAGGTGGAACGGGAACGATCAGCGTCGTAACGGCTGCGGCCTGCGGATGGACGGCAATCAGCAATTCCAGCTTCATTACCATCAATTCCGGTGCGGTCGGCAGCGGCACAGGAGCGGTCAGTTTCACCGTTTCGCCAACCAGCGGTTCGGCGCGCACCGGAACTCTGACAATTGCCGGGCAAACTGTAACGATTTCCCAAAACTTCGGCAGCGGTTGCGCCTACACACTGACTCCGACAACGCGAAACTTCCCTGCCAATGGCGGCTCCGGCAGCTTCACCATCGCCACAGCTTCGGAATGCGAATGGACTCCCGTGATCAGCGATTCGTTCATCAAGGTGCTGTTTGCCAGCGGAACGCAAGGAAACGGCACCGTCAATTTCACCGTCGCTGCGAATGAACAACCGATTCCACGAACCGGCACGATTTCGGTTGGCGGTCTGGCTTTCAACGTGACGCAAGATGCTGCGCCGTTTGAATTGTCTGTGGACGACGGCAGCTTTGAATCGGCGGCGGGCGTTTCGACCGGCGGCACGTCCTTTCGCGTCAACCGGCTGACCCCGGTGTTTTATCCGGCGACGATCAATGCCGTTTCCATCTACTTTCCCGACAATGCCAGTGTGCGCGTAGGCGATCAGTATTCGGTCATCGTTGCCTCCAACGCGGACGGCGATGCCAACATTGACGGAGTCACCTTTCAAACTACAGCGGCTCAGATACAACAGGTCGGAGCATTCAATGTCGTCAACATTCCGCCGTTGACCATCTCGTCCGGCGATTTTGTCGTCGGCATTCGACTGACGCAGCCGGAAAACGTTTTCCCGTTTGCGCTCGATACCACCAGATCGAAAACGCGGTCGTATCGTTCGCTGGACGGCGTGACGTTTGAGCAGATTGATTCCTTCGGTTCGTTTGGCAATTACGGCTTTCGCGCGCGCCTGGTGCGCCCGTCCAAACTGATTTTTGCCACGGGAGCATCACTGGTGGCGGAAAGCTGTTTGCCCGCTAACAAGGTCATTGATCCCGGCGAAACCGTAACGGTCAATTTTTCGCTTGGCAACAATGGTTCGAGCGCGACAACGAACCTGACCGCAACGCTGTTGACCGCTGGCAACATCACCATTGGCGATCAAATCCGCAGCTATGGCGCAATGGCTCCGGGTTCGCCTGCCGTGACGCGACAATTCACGTTCACAGCCAGCGGAACTTGCGGAGGAACCTTGCCCATCAGCCTGAGCCTGAAAGACGGTAACGAAGATTTAGGCATCGTCACGTTCACGCTGACAATGGGCGCGACGGGAACCACCATGCGGACATTCAGCTACGCGGGCGAAGCGACCAAAATTCCCGACGGCGATTCGCGCGGCGTCACTCTGCCGATTGTCGTCAGTGGATTTGGCAGTAATCTGGCCGACCTGAATTTCCGAATTGACGGCACAGAGTGTTCTACCAATCTGGGAGCGACGGGCGTGGGCGTGGATCACAGTTGGGTTGGCGATCTGGTGTTTCGGCTGACTTCGCCCGCGGGAACGACCGTGACAATCATCAGCCGCCCGGGCGGCAGCGGCAACAGTGGCAAAAATTTCTGCCAGGTTTTGCTGGACGACGACGCGCCGGACGCGATGTTCATCAGTTCGATTGCCTCGAACGGACCGCCTCCGCAAGGCCCGCCGTACACCGGAACCTTCAAACCGGCGAATTCGCTGTCAGCCTTTGACGGAGAAAACCCCAACGGCACATGGTTGTTGACTGTGATTGATTCCTTTGCCGGAGACACCGGCAGCGTGCGCGCGTTTTCGTTGCAGTTGACCGGCTTCGCCTGTTGCCAGACCAACTGTCTGGACGTGACCGGAATCAGCGCCAGCAGCGGTTCCGTCGGCAGTCCGGT
>JAEUQP010000019.1 GCA_016789645.1 Acidobacteriota bacterium
CGATCCGCAAACCGTCGAATTCGGCACGCGTTGTTTGCTGGCTCGGCGACTGGTCGAACGCGGCGTTCGCTTTGTGCAGTTGTATTCCGGCGGAGGCCCGGTCAGCGTGCAGTGGGATGCTCACGACAACATCAAAACCAATCATGAGCAAATGTGCCGATGGACGGACAAACCGGTCGCAGCGTTGTTGAAAGATTTGAAAGGGCGCGGCTTGCTGGACTCAACGCTGGTCATTTGGGGGACCGAGTTCGGTCGCACGCCGGTTTCGGAAAATGGCAAAGGTCGCGATCACAATCCGACGGCCTTTTCGATGTGGATGGCCGGAGGCGGCGTCAAAGGCGGCCAGGTCATCGGGCAAACTGATGAAATCGGCTTCAAGACCGTCGGCCCGCGTTACCACCCGCGCGATATTCACGCTTCGATTTTGCACCTGATGGGTTTGGATCAGATGAAACTGACGTACTTGAGCAATGGCCGTGACGAACGCCTGACGGATTTCGGCGGCAACGTCATCGAACCATTGGTGAGTTAGCTGCCGCCGTCCTTTTTTCTTCAAACCTTATCGGATAAGCGGGCGCAGCATTTCCAGTCGGCGAGCGATTTCGGCGCTGGTCATGGTGCGGAACCGGGTCGGAACCATCGCGCGAGAAGTGGCTTCGCGCGCGGCAACCAGTTCCTGGTATTCGACAGCCAGATCGTCACGCGCCGGAGTGAATTCCGACGCGACAAATGCCAGGTCTTCATTGGTGACTTTTTCGTGGTTGGCGATGCGTGCGATGCGGCGCGCACGGATCAAGATGGATTCGATGTCTGCGCCCGACAGGTGAAGCTGGCTATTGATCAACGGTCCCCAGTTGGTGATCTGGTGTTCGATCTTGTTTTTGCGAGCCATCACTTCAGCGATTTCCCGCCGCTCTTCGGGCGTTTCCGGATAAAACAACGCGATGTGTTCTTCGCACCGACCTTGGCGTTTCAAATCAATCGGCAAACGATCCGGGCGCGAAGTCATCAAAATCCATAAAATTTTGCCGCGATTGGCGGTGTTGCTCATGGCCGAAGCGATCTTCGAAAAGACTCGTTGATTGACGCCGCTGTCGCCATCCATTTCGCGCGTGCCAAGCGCAGCGTCGGCTTCGTCAATCAGCACGACAATCGGCGCCAGCGTTTGCAGCAGATAAAGAATCTTTTCCAGATTGGCTTCCGTGGAGCCAACCCATTTGTCGCGGAAGTTTTTGAACTCCACAACATTCAAACCGCAATCCTTGGCGAAGCATTCCGAGAGAAAGGTTTTGCCTGTGCCGACCGGGCCGCAAATCAAAATGCCCATCGGCGCTTCTTCGTGGTTGCCCTCTTTGATCGTTTCAGCAATATCCTTCAAATACTCTTTGGCTTCGCGCATGCCGCCCACGCTGTCCAATCCGTGGCGCGGAGTCACGAACTCGATCAAGCCTGCGCATTCGGCCTCGATGATTTCCTTCTTCTTTAACCGCACATCGGCGTAGGTCAATCCGTCGTCGGATTCTCGTGCTGCGCAGAGCAGCGAACGCAAATGCACCAGATTCAAACCGGAGGTCATTTCCGCGACTTGCTGGTGCGACATTTCAATTTTTTCAATCGGATAAGAACCCAGAAAGTCTTTGATGTAATCCAGGCGTTGGGATTCATCGGGATAGGGAATCTTGATTGTCGCCAATCGGGAGTTTTCGCGGACACGCGGATGTACGTCAGACAGCGATTCGGCGATCAAAATCACCAGGTTGTCCGATTCCATAAAGCGCGGAGTAGTCAGCCAGCGTTGAATGGCAACCAGCGCGTTGCGGTCATCGGCGGACATGTGGCCAATGTTTCCCGCTGGAAAAATCGTATCCAGGAAGTTGATGACCACGGCGTTTTTATCCGTGTAATACAGAAACCGTTCGATCATCGGCAAGGCGCGCGCAATGTCAGTTGGCAATTGAGCCGCGGTTTTGACGTTGATCAGCGGATCGGCGACGCGTTGTTGAGCGACAAAAGCGCGCATCGTTTCTTCGGAATCGAAGGTGATTCCTTCGCTGCGGTTGTACAGCACAATGCGTTTGGTGCCGAGCAATTCCTGCTGCAGAAAGGAGAGCAGAGAAACGTAACCGTTGCGGCTGCGAGTCAGGTCGTAAATGTTGTGATGAAGCAAGAAGTGGCTGGCTTCGCCTGCGCGATATTTGCGCGCCAATTCTTCAGCCCAGGCCGGTAAACGTTCAGGTGCGGAAAGTGACAGTGCCGCTTTCGACATAAGTTTATCCTTTGTCGTTGGCGCCACGCGGGCATCTCGGAATGTGGGGGGCGGCTTTCAGGCAACAGAAATTCATTGCTTGAAAGCCGCAAAATCGGGGCCGCATGTGGCAGAAAATTATTGCTTCGCCGTGCTCGTTGGTTTTTGAGCTTTCGGCTGAGCCGGGTAAGTAAACGTGATGTAGCTGGTGATCGGATTTTTATCGGTTTCAAACAGCGATTTGGGGAACTCCCATTTCCGGGCGGCTTCAACAACCAACTTATTCATTTCCGGAAAGGTCGAGTACTGAACGTCAGGCAAGGCGACTTTGCCTTCAGGGGAAACTTCAACGCGAACACGAACAAATCCGCCTGCACCTGCATTCCGATAAACTTCCGGGACTTCAGCGACCACTTTTTGGGTGGCAGTTTCCTGAAACTCGACCGAACGCTGTTCATCAATCAAGCGAGCTGGAGTCACCGTTTTGTCCAAATCCACTGTAAACGCGAACAGCAAATAAATGTCGTTCCCGTCCAGAATTTCCACCGGAGTTCCAGGGCGGACAAAATTGACGAAGTCGGTTGAGTGCATTTTCAGGGTCTTGACGGCGAAAAAGAATGTTTTGCCGCTTTCGACCTCAAGCGGACGAATCGCATAAGAAAGCGGTTTGTTCATTCTTTCGTTGGCAAAATGCAGCGCAACTTCGGGAACCAGGGTTGTGCCGGGCGTCACGCCATCGCCATAACTCTGAGCGCCAAAAAGCTGAACCTCGATCGCGCGTCCGTCCGGCTGTTTGACCAGTGTGACAATGGCCGGTTTGGCGGTGCGAAACACTCTTTTCGCATCAGAGCGCAACAAGTCAATTTCAAATTCGGGATAAAGTTTTTTGAAAGTGCTGATCCAGTGATCGTAATCTGGCAAACTGGCGGTGTTCATTTTGAAGACCTGATCGTTCACTTCCTCATAGCTGCCACGTTTGGCTTTCATTTGAAAGGTTCGCATTGTCACGTAAATCGGTCGCAACGACAGGTCATCGAAATTGGTCGTTACCACTTCTTCTTTGGGTTGTTTGGTTGATTTCCCGGGTTGCGTGGATTTCCCCTGAGGTTTGGCAGGCTGCTTTTTCTTTTGAGCAAAGCCCGCAATTGGTGACACCGTCACCAACAAAACAGCCATTACAATCGTCAGCATTCGCGGAAAATGAATTTGGGGAAAACGTGACATAACTTTTTATACCTCCAAAAGCGTGATCAGTTAGAAAACGGAAAGTGTGAGGGCGCGAAACTTTGTTGAAGATCTCATTGAATCCGGCGGGGCAGTGGGGAGAGCCTCGGCGCGCAAATCGAACGCTGATGAGCTTCAACCAGCAACGGCCACAAACAATCGCTGATTGATGTTATTGACGCTCGCCCACCAGGGAAGGTCGTAACGGAGCAGCTTCGCGGTTGAGCGAATCTATTTGTCCCATAATTGGAGCCGTCTGTTGCAGAATTTCCTTGGTCATTTCAATGGATGAAAGCAGGGAATCGAAATCCATTGAAAGAATATGTTCGGGAGTGGGCATCGTCACAACCTGGTCATTCACAAGTCCGAAAAAGTTTTCGATCATCTGCAACTGCGCTTCGACGCGTTTGACGCTGCGTTCGATGTCGTCAAAGGTCTGCAATCTGCGGCGCAGAATTTCGACGTTCTTTTCATGCAGCGGACGCGTTGCCGGTTCGGCAAATTGCATGGTGCGCTCAGCCGTTCGCAACTGGTTTTCAACCGCCTGGCGATTGATGGTTTTCAGGTGATTTTTCCGCCGCCGGTACTCATCCAGCAGATCAACAAAAGATTCCCAGGTCGTTTCCAGTTCGCGAATCTGTGGTGGTTCTTCGGAAATGCGGGCGAATTTTTTGTAATTGCTGGCGATCTGGTTTTTCATCCAGCTCAAATATTCGACGGCTTCACGTTCGCGCGGATCGAATTGTTTGATCATCTCCAGCCGTTGCTTGCGGCGGTGCGCATCAAGCAAATGGCGCGAGCGACGATCAACAATACGGCGATAGAAACTCGAGGCCGGGACCGTTGCCAGATATGCGCCTTCAGCTATCAGCGCCCCGGCCAGCACCAACGTCGGTTCCAAAAAACCGGTGGTTGCCGAATAAACCGCAGCCGCCCCGGCCAGCAACAAACCGCCAATGTTGACCGGCTCTTTCAGTGCTTCTTTGATATAGGAGATTTTGAACTCCATCGTGCGAATGTAATCCGGTTGTTTACTCGGTCAGTTTTCGTTCCTGCTGGGCGTAATCGGCAGCCCCGAGTGTGCGGTCGGCGTTGATGGTCGGAGCGCCTTCGCCAAGAGCGGGAGCGGCGGCAGGTGCGGCCAATCCCATTTGTTGTTTATACGCCAACAGCATGTCTTGCGCTTCAATGTTGGCCAGTTCTTTTTCGACGCTTTGCATACGCGAATCCAGGCTGGTAGCGGCCAGTTCGGCTCTGGCTTCAGCGGAGGCAGAGCGATTGGCGATTTTCTCCCGCATGTCGTCAAACGTTTGGGAAACATCGCCCATCTGGAAGCTGGCCATCGTTGACGCCAGTCGTTCTTGTAATTGAGCGTTTTTGCTGGCGGCAATCAGTTGCTTGGCCTCAGCCATGCGGCGATTAATGTTTGCCAGATAATTATCGAAATATTCCTTGGCTTTGGCCGATGCGACCTTCGCTGTTTGGTGATTTTGCTGGTTGTTGGCCAGCATCTGCTGGGCGATCTTCATTTCGCCAATCAGCGCCGTGGCGATGTCGTCTTTGCCTAGTCGGATGGCCGCTTTGATCTTGTTGTCGAGGTCGGTGATTTTCGTTTGATTGGCTTGAATTTCCATGGCCAAACGCTTTTCTGCGCCCATCACCTGCGACACGTTCTCGCGCATTTTGGGTACTTCGTCCTGCATGTCCCGCATCAATTGCTGGAGGATCAATTCAGGGTCTTCTGCGCTATCAATCAGACCGCCAAAAATTGAGCGAAACAACCGTTTGAGACGATTCCACATAATCCGTTTTTCTCCTAAGTCACTGCGTAGTTTGGGTACTGCGCTACTATCGGGTTTTGATACGTCGCCGGAGACGTGACGGTTCACACTTGCCAGATTTTTGTAAGGATTTCTTTGCTCCGGCTGCGGGGCAGTATATCAGCAGCATTCTGGCTTGTCACATTCGGCTTCAGAAGAGGCATGGGATTGCCATGATTCGTTCAATTGATTGCAACATTCTGGAAGCTTCAGTAAGCTAATCGCCGATTTTATGATTCGATCACGATTCCTCGTCTGTGGTCAGGAGCCTGGTTTCAATGAGTCCCGATTCGAGTTCCAAGTTAAAAGCGCAGCCAGATGCTGTAGCGAATGAGCGCCAGCCAGAGTTCCTGTCTTCTTCGAAAGCGACAACCATCCCGACGCCACTTTCTCAGGTGCGCCAATTGGACAGAAACCGGCTGTTGATTGGCCAGATCGAAGTGCTGGAAAAAATCGCTGCCGGGCGCTGTTTGAGCAGTGTTCTGAATCATATTGCCCGTCTGGTCGAAGAAGTCGCCAGCAATCTTCGTTGCGCAATTATGGTGCTCGAGCCGGAAGGCAAATATCTTCGCGTAGCAGCCTGTCCAAGTTTTCCAGATGAGTTCAAAGATGCGCTTCAAGCATTGCCAGTCGGGGTTCAACACGGAACCTCTGGCGCTGCTGCACAGCTAAAATCTCCTCAAGTGTCGCCAGACATCACCAAGGATTTACGATGGGCCAACTATAAAAATTTTGTGCTTGGGTATGGAGTGCGAGCTTCATGGTCTTCTCCGATCCTCAATCCCGAACAAAGGGTGCTGGGAACCATTTGCATTTTCTATGGCCAGACGCATCATCCGGAACCTTACGAGCAGGAATTTGTGAATGTGGCGATTCATCTGGCCAGCATCGCCATTGAGCGAGCGCGTTCGGAAGAGTTGCTGCGGATGAGCGAGGCTAGGTTTCGGGCCTTGACCGAAAAAAGCTCGGAAGGCATTACACTGGTCGGCAGTGATGGAACATTTCTCTATACCAGCCCGGCTGCCGAGCGCATTCACGGATTTACTTGTCAGGAAGTGATCGGTTCAATTGCCCAGAATCGAATTCACCCGGATGACTGGTTGATGCTCAAGCAACATCTGGATTCGATTAATGACACCTCTGGCGCTAGCACCTCTGCGCAGTATCGAATAAAGCACAAAAACAATTCCTGGATATGGATCGAAGCGACGTTGACCAACATGCTGCACGAACCGGGAGTCAACGCGCTGGTCATCAATTTCCGGGATATTGCTGCCCGTAAGCAGGTGGAAACCGATTTACGCGCTTCGGAAGAGTTGTATCGGTCGCTGGTTTCGGCGTTGGATGAGGGAATCATCATGCTTGATCGTCATCTGACAATTCTGACCTGTAATGCCAGCGCGGAACGAATCCTGGGGTTGAGTCGTGACCAGATGACTGGCAAAACCAGTCTGGACCCAAGTTGGCGAACGATTCGGGAAGACGGCTCGGAGTTTCCGCCGGAGACTCATCCAGTTGCCATTACACTGCAAACCGGCAAGCCTTTTTCAAGTGTCATTATGGGAGTGCATCGCCCGGACGATTCGTTGGCCTGGATTTCCATCAATTCTCAGCCTTTGTTTCGCTTGGGAGAGGCCGAGCCGTATGCCGTCGTTGCTTCCTTTACCGACATTACGGAGCGCAAAAAAGTGGAAGCGGAAATTCGTGCCTCGGAAGAGCGATTTTCCACGATGTTCCAGTCCAATCCGTGCGCAATGACCATGATGACTTACCCCGAAGGCCGGATTGTCAATTCGAATGAAGCCTGGCTGAAAGCTTTTGGGCACGCACTGAACGACGTGGTTGGACGCACAACGGCAGAGTTGAAACTGTGGCTACGTCCGGATCAGCGTGAAGAGGCGTATGCGCTTTTGGAAAAAGACGGGTTCATCCGCAACATGGAATCGGTTTTTGTGGCAAAAGACGGCTCAAGCCGATATTTCCTGCTTTCGGCGGAACTCATCGAATTCAACCAAAAGACTTACCTGCTCGTGGCCTGTTACGACATCAGCGAACGCAAGCGGGCTGAATGGGCATTGCGCGAATCGGAAGAACATTACCGATTGTTGTTTGAACACAGCTTTGCGGGTATTGCACGAATGACGGCTGATGGCACGCTCGTAGCGTGTAATGAGGCAATGGCCCACATGCTCGGGTGTCATTCACCTGAAGAGTTAATCCAAACTGATCCCAGTTTGTTTTATGTTGATCTTGCGGAACAGCGCCGGTTGATCGAGGAATTGCTGGTCCGAGGCAGCTTGAAGAACCGGGAATTTTTGATGAAACGTCTGGACGGATCGCTGCTTTGGACGTTGATCAATGCCTCAGTCTTTCGGTCAACCGAAGAATCCGAACCAATGTTGGAAGGGGTTATCCTCGACATCACCGAACGCAAACAGACGGAACAGCAGCTTCAACAGGTGTACCAGCAATCGCGCACTTTGCTGGCACGGCTTGAAACCATACGGGAAGAAGAGCGAATCCGCATTTCACGCGAAATTCACGATAATCTGGGGCAGATTTTGACAGGGTTGAAATTGGATTTTTCCTGGCTGGAAAAACGTCTGGTTCGTAGTTCGGACGAAGGGCTGGTGAGAAAAACCAGTACCAAGATGAACGAAATTGCTGATTTGCTGGAGGAGGCGATTCAAACCGTTCGCGATATTGCCACCGAATTGCGCCCCAGCGTCTTGGATACGTTAGGATTACGCGCCGCGATTCAATGGCAGGCAAAAGAGTTTGAACGCCGCACAGGCACTCATTGCATCATTGAACTCGGTCGGGAACCCAAAAATCTTTCAGAGGATAAGGCAACGGCTCTGTTCCGCATCTTCCAGGAAATCCTGACCAACATTACTCGGCATGCCAAAGCGAGCAAGGTCAAAATCGGACTTGCTGAATCCAATGGCGAGTTGCTGCTGACCGTGCAAGACAACGGTGTCGGCATCACGGAAGAGCAACGCCGGAATACAAAATCGCTGGGGTTATTGGGCATGCGCGAACGCGCATTGATCTTTGGCGGTTCCGTCACGGTCAAAGGCGAACCGAAACGCGGCACTACGGTTCAGGTCAGCATGCCGCTGGATAAAAAATAAGCCGCTGATTGGCGGCGCTTTTTGAGGAGCGCTCACCCGCCAGCGGTTTATCGTCAATCGAACGATTCATTACCGTTTGGCAAGAATGCAAAGGGTTTCGTCACCAGCGCGCCGCCGGACTATTTGAACGTCCCGAAATCCGACCCAGCGAACCAATCCCGCAATCTCTTCCACTTCATCCATTGAATATCCGGGAACCATTTGCAACATTGTTTGCGGGGCTTTCAGCCGCAGACACAGCACCAGCAGACCGTTGTCGTCCAGCACGCGCTGGATTTCCACCAGGTTCGGTTCAGCATTAGGCCAGAACTGATAATTGTTCACCGCCAAAACCTTGTTGAAACGAGCGTATTCATACGGAATAGCGGAGACGCTGGCCTGCGAAAGTTCGATATATCCGGATCGGATTTTTTCGTGGTTGCGTCGAGCTGCCTGGCGGACCATCACATCAGAAATATCAATTCCAGCGACAAACCCTCGTTTTGCGTATTGGGCAAGCAATTGAATCCCGCGACCATGCCCGAACCCGATTTCCAGCACCTGATCTTCCGGCTGGACATCCAGCATCTCAACCCCAAACCGAATCATTGGCGCATTTTTGATTGCCATCACATGGCCGACCACCCATCCCAACCGGCCTTGTGGACAGGCGAACTGGGCTTTCCAGCCTGAGTTGTGGCAAGGAGTTTGTGATGTTGGAACGAACGGTTGAGTGAGATTGATCTGCGGATTCAATGGTCCCTCCTTCAATGATAAATCGCCGTTTCCTCGGGAATCACGGCGAAGAGTTACTTGGGTCTTAACAGTCGTTTCCATTTTTCGCTTTCGAAAAACGAACGAACCCGGCTCAAGGTTTCCGCCGCTTCGCGCATTTGGTCGTCGCTGACACCGACGCCTGTTTTGGAAATCAGTCTGTCTTCCCGGCGATCCATGGCTTCAACGGCCTTTTTGCCCGCCGCTGTCAGCCGAACGAATGGAGAACGTTTATGCGCGGGGTTTTCGACGAATTCAACATAACCGTTTTCTGCCAGTTGGTTCACCAGCATCTGCACATTCTGCCGCGAAACCGAACGATCCCGCGCCATTTGCGGCACGGTTTGTTGGCCCAGTTTGTTCAACTGGCGCAGTATGCTGCGTAATCCGCCGGAC
>JAEUQP010000036.1 GCA_016789645.1 Acidobacteriota bacterium
TTTCAGATTCAGGCAATACACGAAGTAATGCAGCATCACTTCGTTCGGCAGTTCGATGTCGCGTTCAGTGACTTTCTCAATCACCTTGTCCATCGGCAATCCCTGCTTTTGCAGTTCCGCAACATATTCGTTGCTGTATTCCGTCCCAATTTGCGGCGGTTTGGATTTGCCTTCGGTCGTGACGGTGGTCAAATAAACCTTGTCGCCCGTCACAATCGGCGAAGACCAACCACGTCCGGGAATTGCCTGCGCCCATTCGACATTCTCGGTCTTTGACCAGCGGTCGGCCAGCCGCGTGTTGGTTCCCACGGGATTCGACTCTGGCCCGCGAAACTGCGGCCAGGTGACGGTTTGGCTGTAAATAGTCTGCGACATCAGCAACACCGTGCCTGCCAAACAGATCAAGTGTGTGAGAAGTTGCCAGTTCATCACTTGGCAAATACTTTTCAGTTCAGGACAAAGTGTCCTCATAATTTCGTTTTCTCCTATGGATAGTTTTGTCAGGCTCAAAGGGTCTGACGATGTACTTACAATACCCTGCTGTTTCACCAACCGATAGGCGTCAGGAATCAATTGGCCCTGAGCTTTAATACGACAAACGTTACGTCGTCATCCTGCGGACGCGCGCCGCCCCAGTCATCGCCTATTTTCGCCAGCTCTTCGATGAGTTCCTGTGCCGAAGCCTGCGCGTGCTGTACCAGGCATTTTTTGGCAGCTTCCTCCGCCAACATTTCGCCTTGTGGATTGAATCGTTCCGGCAATCCATCGCTCATCAACACGACGACATCATTCGTCGCGAGCGTTAATTCATGCTGTTGGTATTCATACTTGGCCATTCCGCCCAATGGCAACGCCCGCATCGCAATCTCTTCGACCTGGTTGGTCAGCGCGCGATAAATCAGCACCGAAGGCATTCCGGCAATGCTCATGCTTATCTGATCGCCTTTCACCTTCACCATCGTCATCGCCATAAACAGACCGCGCAATTTCATCTCTTTCAGCACGGTACTGATGCGATGAAAGATGTGCGGGATGTCGGGGTGATAGGCGAGAGAGACGAACAGGCTTTTGACCGAAGCCACGAGCGTGCCCGCCTTCAAGCCGTGCCCCGTCGCATCGCCCACGGCAACGGTGAGAGTTCCGTCTGCACTCACATGAAAGTCGTAATAATCGCCGCCGACTTCCGACGCGGTTTTCATATACGCGGCGATGTCCAGATGCGGCAGTTGCGGCAATTTCTTGGGCAGCATCGAAAGCTGCAACTGGCGGGCTTCTTCCAATTCAGCAGCGCGGCGTTCGTTCTCAGCTTTGACTTTCTCATGTTCCAGCGCGGCGGCAGAGAGTTGTTTGACCTGGACGAGTTGTTCTTCAAGGTTCTTGTTGGTGCGGGCGTACTCGCGCGCCAGATAAAGTGAAAGCGAGAGAATCATCCCGAAAGTCCCGATGGCATACAACAGCGGGATCGGCGTGACAAGAGACATTTGCACCAGCGTCAGCGAGAAAAGCAGAACGCCGATGCCGACTACTCTGGCGCCAGGAAGGCGGCGGCGGATCGCGCCCACCACGAGCCTGAGCACTTCCAGCACAATCACTACATCATAGACAATCCCGATCACCGGCCAATATTTCACTGGCCATACCTGCCACCAGAAAATAACGAACAAAGCTCCAGCCAGAAAGGCCCAGATCCGTCGTGGCAGTCCCGGCGTGAAGGCGCTGTACAGGAAGGCCAGCAGTGCGATGGGCGTCAGTTGCATTGCGACTGTGGATGCACCCACCAACAGGTAAAACCCCGTCAGCCCATAATGATCTTTCAGATAGGGAATATTGATGGCATCGTTAATCCCGAAGCCCAACAGAAAGAGACCATAAAAGAGATTGCTCCGCTGGTGTGCGAAAAACGCGAATAAGAGCAGGTGGAGAATGCCGAACGCGAGAAATGCCGTGGACTGGACAGCGATGTAACCGAAAGGAAAAGGCCACACGGCATAACCCACGCCGCGTTGACTGGCCGCCGCGCCAAATTCTCTGAACCGGCTGTGGAAACCGATCCCGGAAATGCCGTTCGCGTTCTCACCGCCTTGCAACAGCATCCAGGGCAGGAAGGAATTCAGATCCGCCGCTTGCTGGATTGAGTAGCGCACCGCGAGGACTTGTTCCGAACCAGCCTGCAATACGACAGCCAATGGCAGCGCATTCGGATTGAACCCCCTCTCTTCCGCCAGTGTTTTGCCCACGACCCCAAAGCGTTTGATCAACTTACCATTGACGTACACTTCAGACGCGCCGAGATGCGCCATTTCCAGATTCAACGGCACATTCGCCAGTTCTGGCGCCACGCGCAGATGCAGCCGGAACCAGCCAATGCCACGCCAACCGCTCGGACTATCCTGTGGTTTGGCTGAACTGGCGAGCGTCGCCCACGCGCGGTCATCAAATTGCAGATCGGCAAAGCGCGGATCATCGTCAGGCGAATACTTCCAACCGAGCCGGTCGAGTTCGACGGCTTGCCCGTTTTGCAATTGGTCAGCGGTCAAGACCGTTTGCGCCTGGACGGCAACAATGGCGAAAAGGAAGAAGGAATTAAGTAGCAAGAGTCTTCGGAGCATAGTTTTCGTAACGGGCAGCAGCGTCGTTCGCAAAGTCGGTGGGCAGGACTTTGATGGCGACTTCACGATTGAGCCGCGTGTCGCGCGCGATAGATTTCGCCCATACCACCCGCTCCCAGCGGAGCGAGGATTTCGTAATGATTGAAACGCGTGCCTGCGGCAATCGCCATCTTGTTGAGCCTCCGAGTTGTTGGGTAATGCCGAAAGGAAAAGCGCGCGCAGTGTAACATCCACACCAGAGCGCGGCTATGACGACACGGCTGGGTTTAGCGGCGAGCGTCGTTTTGGTCAGGATTACGGCTTCACGGTCACAGGCGTAGCGATTTCCCGACTGCCTGCCGTCACCGTTACTTGATACACGCCTGACGACACATCTCTCCCCTGTTCATTGCGGATGTCCCACACCGCGTCGTTCA
>JAEUQP010000056.1 GCA_016789645.1 Acidobacteriota bacterium
TTCGTCGTCGGCCAGCACCTGCAATTCAGGCACGCGATCTTCGGAATTTTTCGCCGCCACACGTTCCACGTAACTTCTCAGCACTGCCAGTCGCCGTTTGGTGCGGTCATACATCGCGCGGGTGATTTCCTGGTGGCTGAATTGAAATTCCAATTCAGTCAGTTCTTCGTCCAAACCGGTCAAATAAGCTCTGACCACGGGGCCGTAATTGGCACGTTTGGATTGCGCGCTGACCGAAACGGCGAGCGACAAAACAACGACAAACACGACAACGAAGATTTTGACCATTGAATTTTCGGATTGTTGGGGAAGGAACCTTAAGCCCGCAGCGATTATGGCGTATGCTTTCTCGGACGGTCAAACTCGTGGTTTGACGATGGCAAAACCCACAATCAACGATGATGACGAGCCAAAACAATTTGCTGATTCGCACCGCGCAAATGGCGGATGCCGCAACGCTGGCGACACTGTCGCGGCAGTTGTTGTTGCACGAAAAATCGCTCAACGAGACTATGGGTGAATTGACCGCGTGGGCCGCGAGCGAGGCTGAAATTCGCAAACAATTGGCGCGCCCCAACCAGCGGTTTTTCGTGGCGGAAACCGACGGCGAAGTGATCGGTTATCTCAAAGTCATCGTCACCGGCCAGCAACTGACGCGCAAAGAATTGGGACTGACGCGATGGCTGCTGGATCGGCTGGAAATTTCCGCGCGGCGCGTCGTCAACGTTTTGTTGCGCCGTCCCCGTCCGAACGTCCAAGCCATCGGCGGATACATTGCCGGAGTTTTTGTTGCCCCGAATGCCCGGCGCGCCAAAGTCGGCCAACAATTGTTGGCCGCGGCTGAAACCTGGTTGCGCGCCCAAGGAATCACCTCAACCGAATTGCACGTGTTGTTCATCAATGAAGGCGCAAGGGCATTTTGGGAAGAGGCGGGGTATAAACCGTTGACGCTGGGAATGCGGAAAAAGCTGTAGGCACAGAATCCGTTCGACTCAAGCAAACGCCAGTTTCAGTTGTGTTTCGTTGGCGACGACTTCGATGGCATCGCCGGAGCGAACGATTCCGCCTTTGACAATGCGCGCCAGATGGCCGCATTGGCCAAACAATCGTTTGGGCAATCGGTTGTCTATTCGTGTGATGTTGCGGCAGGGTTTTCGAGCTTCAACCAGTTCCAGTATCACATCGCCCAGGCGAAGTTGTGTGCCGGGGCGTAAAGAATTGAGGTTGAGACCTTCGATAAACAGATTGGCGCTGAGGGCGGAGGCGGTGACGGTGAAACCTTCGGCCAGAAGTAGGTTCAGCGTTTCCTGCGCGAACAAACTGACCTGTCGGCGCGCATCGCGTCCCGCGTGGCTGTCTCCACGAACTCCGTGCCCGGCAACAAATTCGGCGAAGACAACTTCGGTTTTGCCTTCGCCTTTTTGTTTGCCGACATAAATGCCAACGACGTTTCCGATCATAGTCGCGAGCGGGCAAGATGCCCGCGCTCCGTAGGTTAATACGCCGCGGTTTCGCGGATGGCATTCAGCACATCTTCGATTTGCGGCAAGGTCGCGTCTTCGACTTGCGGCGCGTAAGCGACGAAACAATCCAACGCCGCCACTCGTTTGACCGGCGCATCCAGATGATCGAACAGATCGTTGGCGATGCGTGCGGCGATCTCCGCACCGTATCCCCACGATAGCGAATCTTCGTGGGCGACAATCACCCGGTTGGTCTTTTTGACGCTGCGTTCAATGGCCGCCCAGTCATACGGATTCAGGCTGCGCAGATCAATCACTTCCACTTCGATTCCGTCTTTCGCCGCCTGCTTGGCCGCTGTCAGCGAACGTTGCACCAGCGCGCCATACGTAATAATCGTCAGGTCGTCGCCTTCGCGCACAACTTTGGCTTTGCCGAACGGAATCAGGAAATCGCTTCCGGGGTATTGGCTCTTGTTGTACGTCTGGCGATACAGATGCTTGTGTTCCAGAAACAGCACCGGATCATCCGACCGAATCGCCGTGCGCAACAATCCATTGGCGTCTAGCGCGTTGGAGGGCATGACGACGCGCCAACCCGGAATCTGCGTAAAGGTCGAAACTCCCGATTGGCTGTGATAAATCGAACCGCCGGTCAGATACCCGCCAATCGGCACGCGCAACACCATCGGGCATTTCCAGGCATTGTTCGTGCGCCAACGCATCAACGCCACTTCGTCGCGCATCTGCATCATAGCCGGCCAGATGTAATCGAAAAATTGAATTTCAGCCACGGGTTTCAACCCGCGCGTGGCCATGCCCAATGCGCGACCGACAATGTTGGCTTCGGCCAGCGGAGTATTGAAGACGCGGTCGCTGCCGAAATTGCGCTGCAAATTGGCTGTGACCTTGAACACGCCGCCTTTGCCTTTGACCTGACTCAGCACATGCGCGCGGCTGGCATCCGCCACGTCTTCGCCCAAAACGACAATGCGCGAATTGCGCTGCATTTCTTCGTGCAGACAGCGATTGATCAAATCCACCATCGTGCCTTCATTGCCGCTAAGTTGCGCATCCGCTTCGGTGTCGAATGCCGCCGAAGTCGGGTCAACATCGGGCGAATAGACATATTTCAATGCCGAATTCGTCGGCGGCTGGTGGGTGGCCAGCGCGCGGTCGGTGGCGGCGTTGATTTCAGCATCGGCTTCGTCGCGCACGCGCTGCAATTCCTTTTCAGTCAGCAGGCCTTCGCGGACGATGAATTTGCCGAGCTTCCCTATCGGATCG
>JAEUQP010000084.1 GCA_016789645.1 Acidobacteriota bacterium
GTTGGTCGCATCCGACGAAGCAACTTCGGGTTCGGTCATCGCAAAACACGAACGAATTTCGCCGTCCAGCAAAGGGCGCAACCACTGTTTTTGCTGTTCCTCGGTTCCGTAACGCGAGATGACTTCCATGTTGCCAGTATCCGGCGCGGAGCAGTTGAACACTTCTGCTGACCACGGCACGCGTCCCATGATTTCGCACAGCGGAGCGTATTCCAGGTTGGTCAATCCCGCGCCGTGCCCGCTTTCCGGCAAAAACAAATTCCACAATCCTTCGGCTTTGGCTTTCGGTTTCAGGTCTTCAATGATCTGGATGACCTTCCAGCGTTCACCCGTGTGATTTTGTTCGTAGTACGTTGCTTCGTTCGGATAAATGTACTCGTCCATGAAGGCCGAGAGTTTCTTTTGCAGGTATTTGACCTTGTCGGAGTATTCAAAATTCATGGCAGGTGCTCCCCTTTGATGGTTTGATGAAAAGTTATAGAACGGCTTCGATCAATTGCGGCCCGGTTTCCTTTAACGCGCGCTGGAATTCGTTTGCCAATGTTTCCGCCGATTCGACGCGGACTGCCGGAACGCCCAAGCCCTTTGAAACGCTGACCCAATCAATCGGCGGATTGTTCAACCCGATCAAACTTTTGGCTAGCGGACTGAATTCCTTCACGCCCGCGCGCATCAGCTCGATTCCCAAAATGCGATAACTGTTGTTGTTCAGCACAATCGTTTTGACGTTCAGCCCTTCGCGCGCCTGCGTCCACAAAGCTTGCAACGTGTACATTCCGCTGCCGTCGGCTTGCAGGTTGATGACTGTGCGATCCGGACACGCGACCGCTGCGCCAGTTGAACACGGGAATCCCAGACCAATCGCCCCTCCAGGTTGATACAACGACGTGTGCGGACGCGCAGATTGAGCCAGTTTGGTAAACGGCCCCATGCTGGTGTTGCTTTCGTCCATGACGATGCAGTTTTCGGGCAACAACGCAGCAACGACTGCCGACAAGGTTTCCGGCGTCAGCTTGCCGGTCGGCATCGGCGGAAGCTGCAACTCGGAATTTATCGGCGCACGGGTTGGCGCATTGAGCGCATCGGCCAACGCTTCCAGCGCCGATTCCACGTCGTCATCGGCTTTGGCCAATGTCACGGTGGTTTGTTCCGGCGAAATGAAATAACTCGGCACACCGGGATAACCAAAAAACGAAACCGGCGAACGCGCTCCGGCAAGCACTATGGATTTGTAAGGAGCCAACGCCGCAATCGCCATTTCGGGAAAATATGGCAATCGTTCGATGATTGGAGTCCTAACGCCACGTTCCCATCGAGCCGGAAAACTTTCGCAGATCAGCTTGCAGTCAGTCGCGGTGGCAATTCGCGCGACAGCTTTCAAGCCGCGTTCGCGCAACGCATACGCTCCCAAAAACAACGCCGCTGATTCGCCGCGCAAGGTTTCTGCCGCCAGCTTGATCGCGGCATCGCTGACGGCTGACGGTTCGGGAATTGCGTTGACGGCAACTGCGCTGCTTGATGCATCCAACTGCGCATCGTGCGGGACGATCAGGGTCGCTATCTTGCCCGGCTTCACG
>JAEUQP010000132.1 GCA_016789645.1 Acidobacteriota bacterium
GTTAACGCGTTGCCAGCGCGACATTGTTGCTGCTGAGCGTAGTGGACATAGCGCGCTGCAATTCCGCAGCGGCTTTGGTGTAATCGGTCAATGCTTTCAGTTCGCGCCCGCGCGCCGCTGACAAGGCGTTTTGCCGATCCAGCACGAAAAAGTTGGTGGATTGTCCGCCGTCGAATTTGCGCTGCTCGCTCTGGTATTGCAGTTCGGCGTTGACGCGCGAATTCGTCGCAGCTTCCACTCTGCGCTTGGCGACTTCGACCGCTTGCAGCGCGTTGCGAACTTCGACTTCGATGGTTTGTTCGATGCGTTGGCGTTCGGTATCCAGCTTGCGGTTTTCGGCCAGCGCGCGTCCGTACTGCGCTTTTGCTGTGCGATTGCCCAGCGACCAGTTGATCGAAATGCCCACGCGAAACGACCGGTAATCGTTGCTCCACAAATTGCCGAGGCTTTGCCCATATCCACCGAGAAATTTATTCGGCGTCGAACCGAAGGAAATCGGTGGCAACACGGGCAAACCCGCGATTTGCGAAAGCTGGTTGACGCGGTCGAACAGCAATTGATTGCTTTGAACAATCGGGTTGATCGCCGAACGCTCTGTGCCCGCCAAGCCATAAGTTCCGTAACTGGCAATCAGATTGATCTGCGGTTTGGTTTGGTCGCGGAAATATTCGACATCAATCTTGTTCATCTCCTTTCGCAACCGGTATTGCTCCAATTCCTGCCGATTGTTGAAAGCCAGTCGCATCGCGTCCTCCATCGGCAGGGTCGCTTCGGGTTTCAGTTGCGGCTGTTCGGCGGGAACCAGCGCGGCATTCCACTGTTCGCGATTGCTCGCTGGCCACTGTTCGCCGTTTCCCGAAGGAAGAATCAACGCCTTCAACGCATTTTCCGCGCGTTGAATTGCTTCGGTGGCGGCTTCGGCTTCGTCAATGCGACGTTCGACTTCAACGCGAGCCGAAACCACATCCGACGGAGCCAGCGTTCCCTGTTTGACCAGCCGTTCGTTGTGTTCCAGTTGCGTGCGAGCCAGTTCAACCGATTCGCGTTTGATGTCGGCGTCGCGGCTCGCAAAGACCAAATCCCAATAGGCGCGTTCGACTCCGGCGATGATTTCAATCGCGCGTTGGCGAAACTGGCTGTCGGACAAATCCAGTCGTTTGCTGGCAATGCGAATTTGGCGACGTTCGGCGTCAATCGTTCGATTGCGCATCAGCGGTTGCGAAAATTCCACCGCCAGCCGCGACGTGAATTGCGGGTTCAGTGAATTGAACACGTTGTCGCTGGTCGCGCGACTCTGGTCGTAATTGACGCTGACCTGACTGCCCTGCCACGGCAATCGTTTGGTCAGCGTAGCCGTGCCGGTGAATTCCGTGGTTCGCAATCGCCCGTTTTCGCCTCCCAACAGAATGGAGGCCACTGGCGTTGTTTGGCGTTGGTAAACCACGCTGCTGGTCAGCGACGGGTCGTACACGCCTTTGGCCGCGCGCAAATCGAATTCGTTCAATTGCGTATTGAGCCGTTCGATTTCGATGTCGCGGTTGTTGTCCAGCGCCATCGTCACGGCATCGCGCAACGTCAGATGGATTTGTTTATCGGCGGCAATGCCGATTCGCGCTGCCGGTTGCTGAGCCAAAACCGGCTGGCATGCCAGACCGGCCAACAACGCAATGAATAAGAATTGCCGCCAACCGGCGTTTCTGTGAGCGTTTGTGTTTCTGAACATTTGTCCCTCCTTCTCAAGGTGTTCGGCGCATGTGCTTCGCGCAATGATTCGATTTTCTGTTTATCCTTCTCCAGCCAATTGCAACGTGATCTGTTCGACCAACGCGCTTGTCATCACGTCCGCCGCAATCAGCGCCGCGCCCATCGAAGCCATTTGCGTCAACAACTGTTTGCCAGCGTCGTCCACATACGTGACTTCGACCAATTCGACGCGGATTGCATCGGGTTGCCGGTCGGAAACAGCGTTGTTCCAACACCGTTCCAGTTCCGACGTCCATTCCCCAACCAGCCTGCCTTCCAGTTTGAAGGTCAGCGATCTTTCGTCGCTTTGTTCGGTAATCCTCAACATTGTGGTTCTCTCCTTTACCGGCAATTCACACATCCGGCGGCGGCTTTGGCCGCGGCGTATGCGTCCAGCGGAGATAGCATCACGATCAACATCCAGATCGGTATGGCGATCAACGAGCAGATCAATCGCTTCAACCAGCCTTGGGTCGTTTGCGCAGTAGTTCGGGACGACACGCTGTCGGCAATGATCCGAATCAATTGCCCGGAGTACGTCGTGCAGTTTTCTGTGCAACGTTGCAGCGGTTGCGTTTCGTTGATTGCCAAATGAGCCAGGTCGGTCGAAGTCACATAACGTTGGTCTTGTCGAACACCGCACCGACGGCAGAATTTGTCGCGTTCGCGCAATTCGGCGGTACAGACGCAGCAGCGTTTCAGTCCTATGGTTTCCGTCATTTCTGTTAAGTCGTGCGTCAACATGGCTCCTCCTTTCGAGCGGTTTGCTGTTTTTTCAATCTGACGACTTCGTTCCGACGCCGGGAGATAGGGCAAGGCCCTTGCCACAGTGAGAAAGAAATTTCGACAGACAGGTAAAGAATTGAAAGGAAAGAGGTTTTCTTGAAAAAAGGAATGGCGAAAGATGTGTGCCGAAGCCAAGTGCCGAAGCGTTTCGAGCCGAGATTTCGGCACTTGCCGACATTTCGGCTCGAAATCAAAGCAAAAGCTTTGAGACAGGATTGCCAGGATTTTTTTCAAGAAGAACAAGATTCAACCCTGACGGAGCTTTCTTGGAATTGAAACGCATGTAAATCCTGCCGGAAATCCTGTGCATCCTTCAAAAAGAGTGTCTCAATGTTGCGCGTTCTGATTTAGGGTTGGCGAGCGATGCCGAGTTTTTGCATTTTGGATTGCAGAGTGGTGCGTTTCATTCCCAGCCGCGCGGCTGCGCCCTGCGGGCCGCCGACAACCCAATTGGATTGTTCCAGCGCGCGCACAATGTGTTCGCGCTCGGCGTCTTCGAGCGTGGCGAGGTCAGTCACGGAAACCGGTTCGGAAGTTTTCAATTCAGCCAGCGGAATTTCCAGCTTGTCGCCGCGCGTCAAAATCACACCGCGTTCGACAAAATGCTCCAGTTCGCGCACGTTGCCGGGCCAGTGGTAATTCGTCAGCGCGGTCATCACCTCCGCAGGAATCGCCGCAATCTGTTTTTTCAACCGCCGGGCGTATTTCTGCGTGAAGAACCGGACCAGCGCGGGAATGTCTTCGCGACGCTGGCGCAATGGTGGAATGGTGATGGGAAACACATTCAGGCGGTAAAACAAATCGCTGCGATATTTGCGCTCGGCGACCATTTGTTCCAGGTCGCAATTGGTGGCGGCGATCAACCGAACATCCACTTTCTGCGTGCGCGTGCTGCCCAACCGCTCAAATTCCTGTTCCTGCAACACGCGCAACAGTTTCGGCTGCAGTTCCAGCGGGATGTCGCCGATTTCATCCAACAGCAGCGTGCCTTTGTGCGCGAGTTCAAACCGCCCGATGCGTTGCGTAATCGCTCCGGTGAACGCGCCTTTTTCGTGACCGAACAACTCGCTTTCCAGCAATCCGGTGGGAATCGCCGCGCAATTCAATTTGACCAGTGTGCGTTCGCGCCGGTCGCTCAGGTTGTGAATGGCGCGTGCGATCAATTCTTTGCCGGTGCCCGTTTCGCCGCGAATCAGCACAGCCGAATCGGTGGGCGCGACGGTTTCGATCTGTTTGAGGATGCGTTTGAACGTAGGGCTTTCGCCAATCAATTCCTCGAAATTATGCTCGGTGCGAATTTCGTCTTCCAGGTAAAGCTTTTCGCTGGCGAGTTTGTTTTTCAAAGTTTCGATTTCCTGAACCGCCAATGCGTTTTCGACAGCAATGGCGACTTGTCCGGCAATCTGCATGAACAATTCGCCATCTTCTTTGGAAAAGGCAGCTTCGGTTTTGCTGGCGATGCTCATTGCTCCGATCACGCGATTTTTCCGCAATAGCGGAGCCGAGCAATTGGCGCGTAAGCCCTGGCTGACCGAGCGCCGCACTACTTCGGAAGGAAATTGCCGCAAATAATCCGTTCCGGTCACAACCACTTGTTTGGTGCGAATGGCCAACCCGACGGGCGTATCCACCAGCGACGCAACCTGCCCTTCCTGCAAAATATCTATGCCTTCGCCGCGATCCAGCAGATGCACGCGCAAAACATCTTCCTGCTCGTTGTACAGTCCCATGACGGCGTAATCGTGCCGAAACACCTGGCGCAAACATTCGGAAACGGCGCGAAAGAGCGATGGCAAATCCAACGCGGAGGCAATGGCGTTGTTGATTCGCAAGAGCAATTCAACTTGCTCCGATTGCCGTTTCGCCTGTCGTTCGGCAGCGCGCGCACGTTCGAAGTTCAGCGAGTTTTCGATGGCAGAAGCAATTTGATTGGCGATTTGTTGCAACGTTTCCACATCGGCTGCCGTGATGGAAGCTTCGCGTATGCTGCCCACAGCCAGAACGCCAATTGCGCGATCACGGGCAATCAGCGGAACGCTGCACCCCGAACGAATTCCCACTCGATAAGCTTCCTGGACGATCGGCGAAGGAAACTCTGTTAAATCCAATCGCTCGCGCACAACGATTCGCCGCGTTGTGAAAGCCAATCCGTCAGGCGTTCCTTCCAATGGCGTCATAAATCCCTCTTCCCAGGATTCCGGCGGGTTATCCAACGCCATGACGCGAAACATTCCGGTCTCTTCGTCAAAGAGCGAAATGCCCGCAATATCGTGATGAATGCGGCTACGCAAAATAGCGGAAGTCGCGCGCAACAGTTCGCGCATATCCAGACTGGCCGAAACGGCATTGCCGATTTCCAGCAACATCTCGAAACGGTCGCGGTCGTGTTTCGTTTGCTCGTAATTCAGCGCGTTTTCGACAGCCAGGGCAATCTGATTGGCAATATGACTGAGCAATTCCTGGTCGGCTTCGGAAAAGGCATCTTCGCGAAAACTGCCGACACCGAGAAATCCCAGTTTGCGTCCGTGAGCTATCAACGGAATCACACCGCCCGACTGTACGCCTGCGTCATACAGTCGCCGATCGAATTCGGAAACCTGAATCGCCGGATCGGGGCGACTCATAAAGATTGGCTGCCCGGAAAGAAAAGCCATGCCGCCGATGGTGCCTTCCAGCGGCATAGGCGTGCCTTCGGGAATTGGCGGCATGCTGTCCGGCAAATCAAACATATACGCGCGAAACTGATTCGTTTGCGGATCGTACAGCGTGATGCCCGTCACTTCGTTTTGCAGCACGTCGCGCAAACAGGCCGCCGTGACGCGCGCCAATTCGCGCAGATCGAGTTGCGAAACGACGGCGTTGTTGATTTCCAGCATCAACCGTTCGCGGTCCAATTGTCGGCGAACTTCCTGTTCGGCTTTGTGCGCGCGTTCGAAGTTCAACGCGTTTTCCACGGCAATGGCGACGTGATTGGCTACTTGTTGCAAAAATTCCAGATCGTGTTCGCTGTACGTCGCCACTCGAACGCTGCCAAACCCCAAAGCGCCCAGACGACGTCCGGCGGATGTCAGCGGCAAAATGCAGGCGGAGCGCACTCCGCTCTGGCGCACGTTTTCGCTGACCGGCAATTGAGTCGCGCTCGAACTGATGTCCGGGATGAGCAACGGCTGCTGATGTTGCCAAACCCAGCCCGCTGAGGTTTGTTCCAGCGGCATTTCTTCGGGAAAGTCGGTCAAGCCAGGCAGATTGGATTCCAGCAAATGAACGCGCATGGTGCCGCACGCCTCGTCGTAAAGAAAGGTGGCGACGCCATCGAATTCAACCACGCTCCGGAGTTGTTCCGCCAACTGGTGAAAGAGCGAAGCCAGATCGCGGTGCAATGCAATCACTTCCGACATGGCCAGTAACGCCCCATATCGTTTCAGCAACTTTTCGGCTTGGGATTGTCTCGAGTCGTTTTCCATTCCGATCAAGTCTTCTGGGTGTGGGCTGGTTGTGAATTCCCACGTGTTTGCCCGGCGAATCTGACTGCAGGTGATTGCCTAAGTCAAGATTCCAGACGTTGCAGCCGCGAATTTCGCCGCCTATCATTCGCTCGCTCATGCCGCACAATGTCATTCGCATGAGTTCAATCGTTATTACTTCCCTTTTCGATTTATGAGTTCATCCATCAAAACAATTGTTGCGTTTTCACTTTTGCTGACGGTTATGTTTCCACAAACCAACTCTGCGCCGCGTCCGCGCGCTCGCGACCTGGGCGTTGTTCCGGGCATTCTGCCAACCGGCAAACACAACGCCATCACCGATGTCGAAGGCGTGTTGGTCGGCCAGACGACGTTGATCAAAGGTTCTGACATTCGCACCGGCGTGACGGCGATTTTGCCGCACGGCGGCAATCTGTTTCAGGAAAAAGTTCCGGCGGCGGTTCATATCGGCAACGCCTTCGGCAAGCTCGCCGGTTCAACCCAGGTCAATGAATTGGGCGAACTGGAAACGCCGATTTTGTTGACCAACACGCTGAATGTGCCGCGCGTGGCCGATGCGTTGATTGACTGGATGCTGGCGCTTCCCGGTAACGAACAGGTGCGTTCGGTCAATCCGCTGGTCGGCGAAACCAACGACGGATTTCTGAATGACATTCGCGGTCGCCACGTCGGACGCGATGACGTCTTCGCCGCGCTGAAATCCGCCCAATCTGACAAGCCCGGCGAAGTTGCCGAAGGGTCAGTGGGCGCGGGCACAGGCACGGTGGCATTTGGTTGGAAAGGCGGCATCGGCACATCGTCGCGCGTCTTGCCCGCGAATCTCGGCTCCTACACCCTGGGCGTTTTGGTGCAATCCAATTTCGGCGGTGTGCTGACGATCAACGGCGCTCCGGTTGGACGCGAACTCGGCAAGTTTTACCTGAAGGAGCAATTGGAAGGTCGCCGGATCGGCAAAACTCAAAATCCGGAAAATGTCGTCATGGATTGGGCAGACGGTTCGATCATGATGGTGGTGGCGACGGACGCGCCATTGGATCACCGCAATCTGCGCCGATTGGCTGAACGCGCCATGCTGGGGCTGGCGCGCACCGGTTCGCCATCAACCAACGGCAGTGGCGATTACGTCATCGCGTTCAGCACGGCCAAACAGAATCGCATTCGCGCCAGCGACTCATTGCGAACCACGCAAACGCTCGGCAACGATGCGATGTCTCCGCTATTTCAGGCGGTCGTCGAAGCGACCGAAGAAGCCATTTACAATTCGCTGTTTCGCGCCACGACCGTCACCGGACGAAACGGCAACACGGTCGAAGCGTTGCCGATCGAAAAGACTGTCGAAATTTTGAAGAAGTATGGCGCAGCGAGGTGAACGCAACCGGCGGGAAGTTGACGAAACAGGGATTGCAAGACGCGGAGCCGGACGAAACCAACCCGCGATCCGCAATCCCGAATTCCTCAGTTATTTGAAGCTGCCAACGGCTTCGGCTTCGTCGTCGAAGGTGTCGAAAACCGTATGCAATTTGGTGATGGTCAACAAATCGCTGATGCGTTTGGCGACTTTGAGCAATTTCACATCGCCGCCGGCATTTCTCACGGACGTGTAGCTGCGAACGACTTCGCCCAACCCACCGCTATCCATGTAAGAAACGTTTTCCAGGTTGAGAATCACTTTTACCGTTTTGTTATCAACGAGCTTCGAAATCGTGTCTCGCAGCAGGACATCGCCTTCGCCGAGAGTGATTTTGCCATCCAAGTCCAAAATCGTGACGTCGCCGCTCACGCGCTCTTTAATGGTCATAACCGGGCCTCCAGAAAGTATAGTTGTTATTGGAAAAGGTGTAGAAAAGCAGGCGAGAAACTAGCATAGCCCCGCTCTGGTTGGCAAGCAGGTGAAGCCATTTGCCACGCTGGCAACGCGCTCTCAGACGATTCGCGCCGTCAATCCGCTTTGACGGCTCACCGTGACTTTGCGAAACTCCGGCGTCCCTTCATCAATCTTTATGATTTTACGAACCAAAATTCTGGCTCAGCTTGACGGCAAAAAAGACAGGTTTCACGACTTTGCCGGCGAGCTGCGCGACGAATCCACAGGGTTTCGCCAGGCGCTGGATCAACTGGCGACCATGTCCCGCGCCGAGTTGGAATCGCGACTGAGCGGAACGGAGACGCCCGGCGCACTTCCCACCGAAGAATTCGACGTCGCGCCGAACCTTTGCTTGCCCTTTCCGCATCGCTGGAACAATCACGCCGAAGCGCGCGCCTGGGCTTACGAAACCTTGCTCAATCACACGACTGTTGCCGTAGATGGCAGCCAGATTCCTCCGCACAGCGGGTTCAACATTCCTGTGGCCGCTGTTCAGGTGGCATGGTTTGAAAATCGCCACTCGCCATCGGGCAGTTTCGTCAAAGACGCCGCAATCGAAATTTTGACGCCCGATGAATTGAAAGCAGGCAGTGACGGAGAGCGCACCGAACAAAAAATCAACGCGCGCCGCTTCGAGATGGAAACCGGCAAGCTCTGCGAATTGATGGAAACGCTGGCGGCGGAACGACAAGCGGATTCGCCGTTGCCGGTCGCGCTGTTTGACAGTTCGCTGGTGATTTCCTTCGCCGACCGTTTGCAAGGAACCATGCGCCAGCGCCACGTCAACGCCATGCTCAAACTGTTGCAGTGTTCCGAAACGACGGGCATTCCGCTGATTGGGTATGTGGATTCCAGCGACGCGCGCGACCTGACCAAAATGCTTAGCCTGAGTTTCGGACTCGGCGAAGCGCAGCAGCTTCACGACGCGGAATTGGTGGACGAACTGTTGGCGTGGGGCGACCGGACTCCTTTGTTTATCTGCAAACGCGGCGGAGCTGACCAAAAACAAACCAGCGTCTTGCAGGAATTTGAAGCGCAGCATCAATCCATCGGTTTTGTGTATTTGAAAACCGGTTCGCAAGCTCCGCCCGCTCGGCTGGAAATTCCGATGTGGATTCACCGACAAGATATGTTGGATGAAGTGCTGAACATCGTTCGCGCCGAAGTCGTGGTTGGCAACGGATATCCGTACGCCATCGAAACCGCCGACGCCGCCGCCGTCATTACTACGCGCGACCGCGAAACTTTTTACGCGCTGTTTCAACAGTTCGCCGAACGGCAAGGCATCAAACTCCACGTTTCGCAAAAAGCTGCC
>JAEUQP010000148.1 GCA_016789645.1 Acidobacteriota bacterium
CCAGCCAGGGCGGCTCCCATCACCAGAAAACCTGCGAAATGATTGCGGTTGACGAACGGGCCAAACGTGCCTCGTTGCCAGAACAAGCGGCCAATGTATGCCTGTCCGATGCCGACAATCGCAATCACTGAACACACGGCAATGATGACTTTGGCGGCCATCGTTCGCCGCTGGTCGTTATTGATGAAAGTTGCGAACAGCAGAAAGAAACAAATCGAAGCGAAGAGTTTGACGGCGAATTGATAAGTGACGAAGGGCGAAAAGCTGATGGTGGAACGTTCACCGGTTGCGGCTGAATCGAACGGCCACACCTGCACAATGGCCACAAGTAACAAAGCCAGCATCGGCCAGGCCAACGGGTTGAAGTGAATTTTCAGCTTGCCTTCCACGACGGTCAGCAATGCCCACAACACGACCGTGGCGAATACCAATACTTCCCATAACGCGATGGACCAGGTTTCCACCGAACCATACGGCAGCGGCGTCAGCACCAGCAGCGCCAGCAACAAGCCATAAATAATTTTTTCCAGCAACGGGGTTTGCATGGGTCAGAACTGGGTTTTCCGTTCGAATGCGTCCTTGCCTCGTTCCTTTCCGAGATTGGCAATGGCTTTGAGAATGTCCATCGTGGTGATGATGCCTTGAATGCCGGATGCATCGGCCACAACAACTCGATGAATGCGGTGGTCGTGCATCAGTTCGCACACCTTTTGCAGCGGTTCTGTCGGCAAAACCGTCACCGCCGGTTTGGTCATGATTTGCCCGGCCTGATTGGGCGACCAGGCGCCAAGGCTGGTGGTTTTGCGAATGATGTCGGATTCGGAAAGCACGCCCACCAATTGACCGTCTGCATTGACGACCGGAACGCCAGTGATGTGTTTTTCGCCAAACAGTTTCGTCACTTCCTTGAGCGGCGTCTTATCATTGACGGTGATGACGTCTTTGACCATGACGTCCGAAGCGTAAAGCGTCATAACATTCTCCAGGTCTGGGGCAATATCAAAGCGAGATTGGAAAGGGCATGAAACAAAGAACAAAAATCACCAGTCCAATCAACGCAACCAGTTTGCGAGCTGCGCCGATGGCATCTTCTTCTTCCAGCACGGGTGGATGCCCGACACGCATCATCAGGGTCAGAATCACGGCGTATAAAATGTAGCTCCACGAACCGGTTTGAATCGAATAGACCACCAGCGCGACGACCGCGACATAACACAGCAACGCCACCGCGCGATGGCCTTTGTGGCCAAACAGTGAATAAGTAACGTGACCGCCATCAAGCTGGCCAACCGGCATCAAATTCAACGCCGTCATCAACAACCCCACCCACGAAGCAAACATGACGGGGTTCAGCCACAGGTCTTTTGGCAAGTGCAAAAGCTGTTGAAAAAATGTGAATAACAAAGGGTCTTGTAATGTGATACTGCCATCGCCTGGGTTCGACGGAGGAGCAGCTTGCGCGTAATAATGCGCGATGAACGTCGCCGGTAACGCGAACACAAATCCGGCCAGCGGCCCGGCAATGCCAATGTCGAACAGCGCCCGGCGTGACGGAATCGGAGATTTGATTTTGATAAATGCGCCGAACGTGCCGACCTGTAACGCCGGAAACGGCAACACAAACGGAATGTAATACGGCAAGGTCGCTTCGACGCCGTACCAACGACAGGCGATGTAATGCCCCATTTCATGAGCCGTCAAAATCGTTAGCAGCGTCAACGAATACAGCAGCCCTGAACCCAGGGAACCGAACAGGAAAAATCCGGCCAGCGTAGTGGTAATGAGCGTTGCCAATGCCAACAACGAATGGCGAACCAGCTGCTTTCTGGTCAACTGATTGGCTGGTGGTGGAGCCAGCATCGGAAAATGATCCGGCAAGCGGTAAATTTCCGTTTGGCGAAATTGCTCAGCCGGAATCACTGTAATCCCAGTCCCGGCGGGTGAAGACAAGGTCAGCGCTTCTGGCAACCGCTCAGGTTGTTGTTCGGATTCAGGCGCCGGAAACAAAAAACGTTGCTCCATACAAAAACTTCAATTGCTGCAAAAAAAAAGTTCAGGAAAGTTGGGCGATTATGCCATTACTTTTTGAAAAGCTTGTCGAAGGCCTTTCGGACATCATCGCGCTGCACGGTTTGCGCGCCGCCCCGCGAAGTCAGCGGAACGCGCGTGTTCGGTTCGAAGTAATCGCAAAAATTGGCCTTCAACTTGTCTTTCACATAGTCGGCCTGCGATTCGGTGCATTGATTGCTGCGCCCCGGATCGAAGAACCGGCAATTTTTGCAACAATGCATGTCGGCATCGCAATGCGGACATTCGTCCCGGCGTTGGACTTTTCCTATGACTTTGATTTCACGCCCACAGTTGTGACAAACCATAACGCTCCGCGCAAACGGCTGAAAAAGCGAATCAAGGCTTGGCCTTGGTTCGCGGGATTGATTGGATTACCAAACAGCACGCCGCTGGCTTTCAACACCTGAAAGCTTGTTGATGACGTTGCATGCGTTGAGAGAATAGATTGATCAATTCGAGGACGGTAGAATGTCTACGACTCGTTTACAGCCCGGATGGTAGCAGAACAGGTCGCCAGAAGCCAAACACGCCATCGCCTTAAATTGCAATCGGATTCAATGCTTTCGATCACGAACAACCAGGAAGCCGCCGAGGCGAAATACGCACTGGAACGCGCCCTGCTGGAAACTGCCGAATGGCAATTGCTGGTCGCAGATGCATTGACGGCAGTTCTTACCCGCGACAATTGCGAATTCAGCGTCGAATGGGGAAAGCTGATTTTCGCCTGGTGGGACGACCAGCGATCGCAAAACTGGCGTGTGACGGCGTATGACATTGAAGAAGCCGAAGTGCGATTGCAGGTGACGCGCGGATTGAAAACCGAGATCACGACGTTGACCTTGCGCAACGAACTCCGCTGGCAGGAAAAAGTCGAATATGAAAATCTGGAGCTTTCCGAACGACGTCTGCTTTATGCGCAAACGCTGGCCGAATTGTTTGCTGGCGAACGGTTCAACGCCAAAGTCCAACGTGCAACAACCGGTGCGGATCATTCGCATTCGATTCCCGGTCGGTACGCGCGCTTGATCTTGAAGCTGCACGGAGAAACCGTTCTTGCCATTGGCGCAACCGAAGCCGAAGCGCAAACCGACGTTGATAACATCATTGCTGCCGGATTGATCTGGCTGGCCGGATTCAATTCGTCGCGCGAGGCAAACCGACAGGCCAAACGGCTGGTGTATTGCCTGCCCGCCGGACGTTCGCAAACCGCCATCGAACGAATGACGTTACTGGATGTGTCGCATCTGGGCGCGCGCATCGAATGCCTGGAAGTTGACGAGCGTCGCCGAGAATTGATCGTGGTGCCATTGGTCACGCAAAACGAATTGCTCAATACGCATCCGCGAGAACTGGATTGGCCGGAAAAATCGCCCGCCGAAAACCTCTGGCGCGAACGAATTTTACGACTCGCCCCCGCCCGCATCGAAATACGACAACTGGCCGGAAAGGAATTGTATTCGATCAACGGATTGGAATTTGCGCGCGCCAGTTTGGGTGATAAACCGCGTGTTTTGTTTGGCGTTGCAGGCCTCAACGAATCACCCGCTGAACTTCTGACCGAAGCCAACTTTGACCGGTTGGCGAATCTGGTGGGTGAAATCGCCCATCACCGATCCAGCGAATCGGGCGATCGCCGAAATCCCTTGTACCGACTGCGCGGAGAAGTCTGGCTGGAATCGTTGCTGCGACAAAACATTACTGCGCTAGATGCCGGATTCGATGAGCGCTTTGTCTATTCGCAAATTCCGGCTTGGCGGGGCGACGAACGTTCGGTGATTGATTTGCTAACCGTCACCCACAAAGGCCGGTTGGCAGTGATCGAAGTCAAGGCGTCGGAAGATGCTCAATTGCCGTTGCAGGGATTGGATTACTGGTTGCGAGTCGAGCAAGCCCGGTTGCGCGGAGAATTTCGACGCCGAGGATTGTTCAGCGGTATTGAATTAGCGGATCAAGCTCCGCTGCTGTATCTGGTTGCGCCGCGGTTGCGATTCCACCGAACGTTTGCGATTGTCGCACGGTGCTTGTCGTCGCAAATCGAAGCGTATCAGGTTGGCGTCAACGCCAATTGGCGCGCAGGCGTTCGAGTCCGCACTTGTGAACGAGTCAACGACGGAATCAACCAAGAACTTTCCGAATGACAAATCCAAAATCCACAATCCAAAACCCAACATCACCGGACGGAGTTTTGATCGTAGACAAACCCGCGGACTGGACTTCGCATGACGTGGTCGCCAAAGTGCGGAAGATTTTGCGAACTCGGCGCGTGGGGCACACCGGCACGCTCGACCCGTTTGCGACCGGCGTGTTGGTGGTTTGCGTCAACCGCGCGACGCGGTTGGTGCAGTACCTGACCGGTGACGACAAGGAATATGTGGCGACTATGCGACTGGGATTTGCGACTGACACTGGAGATTTCACCGGCCAGATGTTGTCGCCAGTCACTGACGCCAGCCACATCACGCCGGAACAAGTGCAAACCGTTTTGAAACAGTTACAAGGGCGCATACGGCAAATTCCGCCGATGTATTCCGCCAAAAAAGTCGGCGGCGTGCGATTGCACGAACTCGCTCGACGAGGGGAAGAGGTCGAACGGCAGGCCATCGAAGTTGAAATCAAAGAATTGGAGTTGCTCTCCGACTCGCACGCTGAAAGCGTGCGTCCCCAGGAATTTTCTTTTCGGGTGGTTTGCTCCGCCGGAACGTATGTCCGCACCCTGGCCGAAGACCTTGGCAAACGATTGGGCGTGGGGGCACACCTGACCGCCTTGCGCAGAACGCGAGCCGGATCATGTCGTTTGACGGAAGCCTTGACGCTGGAAACTCTGAGCGAACTGGTTGTCCAGGGCAAAATTGACGATGTACTCATTTCAATGGCTGACGCCGTGGATTTGCCGGAAGTGCTTTTGTCAGAAGAAGAGTGCAAAGCGATCCGGCATGGCCGTTCCATTCGTCGCACAGAGATTTGGGACAGCGGGGCGCTGGCCAAACTCTGTGACGCCGAGCGGAACTTGTTGGCAATCGCGGAGTTCGATTCCACAAAATCTGGTTGGCAACCGCGCGCGGTGCTGGTGGAGTAAATCAACTGATGCGCGGGTGGAACAGGCCGGAATGAATTTCCATGTGCGATGCTGATTGCATGAGTTGAGGCTGTGCTATACTGAATTTGCCGAATGAAACGTTCACCCGCACGGACCAAAGAGCACTGGATTTGATAAAACTACAGACGGTCCGGCTAAGAATTTAAAGAAACAAAAGCTGTCGTCACCCTCAATTTGGCGATAAGCACACCTTCTCTGAAAACCGGAAACCCATCCGGGAAAATAAAAAACCCACAACAGGCTGTCGGTTTAATAAACCTTAAACAGCGAAGTGACAGCCAGGAGTAGCAGCATGGCAGAGCAAGATAAGAAGTTGAGTCTCAGCGAGCTGCTCGAAGCGCATCGGCGCGAACGAGAGCGTTTGGTTTGGGAAGGGACTTTCCGTGATTATTTCGAACTGGTGGCCCGAAATC
>JAEUQP010000151.1 GCA_016789645.1 Acidobacteriota bacterium
TTTCGCCGCCGTCGGTTTTTCTGAAGCAGTTTCCGCCAGAGCAAAATCGCATTTACTCATCGCTCGGCCCCGGATTTACCGTCAATCTGTTGCGTCACGAACCGCACAATCTGGCTTCCAGACAAGGCTTTCATAATGCCGCGGGTTATGAACCGTTGATGTCCAACCGATACAGCCGTGCGTTCGGAGCGGGCTGGTCATTCGATACGCCTTCGTTCAGCGCCCCGCTCGATCCGCAAGTGCTCAGTCCGAATTGGCGCGTGCTGGATTTGCTCAACGTCAGGCATTTAGTCGAACTCAACGTGCCGGTGACCGATGCTTTCACTAAAGACGGGATCAAATTCGCCGTCGCCGAAGCCAAAGCGGAGTTGCCTGCCAAGACTTCGCGTATTTTCTCTGGCTCGTCCAAGCCGGTGGATTCCCTGTCGTTGGTGACGACCCTGGCCAATTCGCCGCACGTCGAACAAGGACGCGCCATTGGAAGATTTCTGATTCACACCGCAGATGGGCGAATCATTGAACGTGAAGTCAAAGCCGGGATTGATTCCGCCGAATGGGCGTATGAACGCGCGGAAGTCAAAGCGACGATTCGCCATTCGCGGCCAGCGGTGTACGACAGTCAACCGGTGGATGCGCAAAATTCGTTTCAGGCGTTGCGCTTTCAGACGAAGTTCGATCTGGGCGAAAAGGTGTTGGTGGATCGCGTCGAAGTGAAGAACGTGGACGATCTGGCTTCGCTGATTATCTGGAAAGCAACGCTCTACGATTCGGCTGGCAATGAAGCTTATGTGTTGCGCCAGCGATTGCCGGAACACTGGCGCAAAGTGTACGACCACGACGGCGCAACAATTTTTGAAAATCCGCACGTGTTGCCGCGCGCCTGGATGGTTCCCCAAGCCAGAGCCGTCAGCGAAGAAGATGCGCTGAAAGCGATTCGCGGCGAAAGCCCGGAACCATTCAATCCACGCGAAATTGCTTTGCTGGAACGACCACCACTGACCAAGGTGAATCTGGCAATTGATGAAGCGTTTTCCCAAGCCGACGCCAGAATTTCCAGGTATGCGCCCAATCGGCTGACCATCGAAACCAGTTCCGACAAGCGCGCGGCGCTGGTTGTCAGCGAAATGAACTATCCCGGCTGGGAAGCGACGATTGACGGCCAATCGGCAGAGATTTACACAGCGAATTATTTGCTTCGCGGGATGATCGTTCCAGCAGGCAAACACGTGGTCGAAATGCGTTACACTGCTCCGGCTGCCAAACTCGGCGGAGTTCTTTCGGCGCTGGCGTTGCTGTTCACCGGCGCGGCGCTGGTGAAAACCAGAAGGAGGAATTGACATGAACGAAACTCATCGCATCAACAGTCAGTTGAAACGCGCGTATCAAGGACCAGCCTGGCACGGTCCCAGTTTGGGCGAATTGCTGGACGGCGTGACCGCTGAACAAGCAGCCGCGCATCCGATCCCCGGCGCGCACAGCATCTGGGAACTGGTCAATCACATCATCGCGTGGGAGCAAATTTCCCAACAGCGTCTGGAAGGCAAGGCCATGAAACATCCGGCGGACGATGTGAACTTTCCGCCGGTCAACGACACCAGCGAAGCGGCGTGGCAAAAGACGCTGGAACAACTCGCCGCCAGCAATCAGTCGCTGCGCGACGCTGTCAAACAATTTGACGACAGCCGACTTGATGACCTTGTGCCGGAAGCCAATTATTCCAATTACTTCATGCTGCACGGCGTGATTCAGCATGACCTGTACCACGCCGGGCAGATTGCGTTGTTAAAGAAAGCCGTTCAGTAACTCAGAATCGGAATCCTGCGCCGAAGCTCATTTGCAGGTTATGGTTCGTGTTGGCGGGGCGTCCGCTGACCGGCCCTTTGCCATACCGAATGATCGTGTCGCCAATATCGAACCGCACGACTGTATGGCGCGAAGGATAAAATTCCAGCACGCCCCCGAGGTCGAACGCGAATTCCGTGGATTTGGCTGTGGCCGGAACAGGAACCAGCGTTTGAATACGCGGATCCGGCGTGCCTTCTCCGAAATGCATAAATCCCGGACGAGCTTTGCCAAACACACCGACCTTGTCGCCGCGCAAACCCGCCTTGATGCCCGCCAATCCCTGATAGCGACGACTGTTCAGGTAAAACTGCTCCGCAAAATTGACTCGCTCTTCAGGAAAGAAATTGAACTCGCCTTCAAGGGCAACGTGGTTCGTCAAATTGAAGGTAATGCGTCCGCCGACGCCGGAATCTGTCACGGTGTATTCCGGCAACACGATGCTGAGCACGGGGCTGTTCAGCGGAGACAACGCGCGCAAACGCATCACAGTGTAATGCGCGCCCAACTCCACTTTGGGAACTTCGGTTTGCGCCATCGCCGATTGGCAGCCAACGAACACCAGCAACACGGCTGCCCAGAACGATCTCTTCTGAATCTTTTTCATCTCTCTTCTCCTGTAAAAATCTTGAAAGTTTTCAGTCGTTTAGAGGGCAAAACGGCGATTACTTTTACGCAATCTCTTTGCCAATGGCGGTCGAGAAAGCCATGCATTGACTCCGCGCAACTTACCATTCGGCTGAATTTTCGCCGGTTCATTTTCCGCAATTCGCAATTCAGATTTTCGGACATCGGCTCCTGAGTCGAACTGTACGCTTCCGAACAGGCCACTGTACGCGACCGCACAAGCTGCCCGGTTTCGGCAGGCCAAATCGCAGGTTTTCCCCTTTGGCTCAGGATTTGCCAACCCAGATTTGCCAAAGGAGAAGCGGAACATGGACAGAGAAATTGAAGTGGGCTTTCGAAGAAAACAATGGTTGCGACGATTGGTGTTATCCATTGCGTTGGTGGCGGCGATCGCGGCGCTGTTCATTTGGGGACCGAGCTTGTTGAAAACATCAGTCGCACGAACGCAAATTCGAACGGCTCGCGTGGATGCGGGCCCTTTGGAATCGCAAATCACTGCATCCGGCAAAGTCGTGCCGGAGTTTGAGCAAGTGCTTTCGTCGCCCGTCAACGCGCGCATTATCCAAATCCTGAAACGACCTGGCGCGATTTTGGCCAAGGGCGAGCCGATCCTGGAATTAGATTTGAACGAATCGCGGTTGGCGATTGAAAAGCTCAATCAGCAAATTGAGCTAAAACAAAACCAGCAAGCCAAAGCGCGGCTCGATCTGGAAGACACGCTGATCCGGCTGCAAAGCAGCATTCAGATCAAAACGCTGGAATTGAAATCCGCGCAGGCTTCGACGGCGCGCAACAACAGTTTGTTCAAACAGGGGTTGCTGTCCGAAGAAAAGCTGCGCGAAGTGGAATTGCTGGAAGAAAAAACGCGCACCGAACTGAAACAACTGGAAGATTCCAAACGCAATTCGCAGGCTTCGACCAAAACACAACTAGAAGGTTTGGCGCTGGAAATGAAAACGCTGGAACAGGAGCGCGCCGAAGCTCAACGCCAATTGGAACTCGCCACCACCAAATCTGACCGCAACGGCGTGCTGACCTGGGTTGTCGAAGTCGAAGGTTCGACCGTGCAAAAAGGCACTGTACTGGCGCGCATTGCCGACCTCAGCACTTTTCGCGTCGAAGCCACAGTATCCGACGTTCACGCCAGCCGGTTGTCTGCCGGTTTGCCGGTCAAAGTCAAAATCAATGACGATTTGTTGCCCGGTTCCATCTCCAGCATCAACCCGGCGGTGGCCAACGGAGTCATTACGATGCTGGTCGCGCTCGATGACAAATCCAGCGACTTGCTGAAATCCAACCTGCGCGTGGATGTTCTGATTTCCACCGACCGCAAAGAACGTGCGCTGCGTATCAAAAAAGGCCCGTTCGCCAGCGGCGAAGGCTCGAAAGACGTGTTTGTCATTCGCGGCGACACGGCGATCAAAACGCCGGTTCGTTTCGGCATTTCCAGCTTCGATCAATACGAAGTGCTGCAAGGTTTGCTCGAAGGTGACGAAGTCATCATTTCCGACATGAAAGATTACCTGCACCTGAAAGAAGTGAAGTTGAAGTGAGAAAGAAACCTCGTCTAGGTTGAAGCATAAGGACCAAACAGGATTGGCAAGATTTTTTCAGGATCAACAAGACAATCGTTGTTTCCTGAATCCTGTGAATCCTGCGGAAATCCAGTCAATCCTGTTTTGAAGTTTTGATGATTGATTTCCTTTGTGATTCTTCGTGTTACTTCGTGGATGAAAAAGAGGAGGATTGAGAATGATTCAGCTTGAAGGCATTGAAAAAGTGTACCGCACCGAGCGCATCGAAACTGTCGCGTTGACCAACATCAACCTGACTGTCGGCGAAGGCGAGTTCATTTCGATTATGGGGCCGTCCGGTTCCGGCAAAAGCACATTGTTGAACGTCATCGGTTTGTTGGACGTGCCGACCGGCGGCAAAGTCGCGCTCAACAGCAAACCGGTGACCTCGTACAGCGACCGAAATTTGGCGCGCGTGCGCAACGAAGAAATCGGTTTCGTTTTCCAGACGTTTCATCTGATTCATGACTTGAGCGTGGTGGACAACGTCGAAATTCCGCTGCTCTATCGCAAAGGCATTTCCAGCAGCGAGCGACGCAAACTCGCGTTGCGCGCACTGGATCGCGTCGGCTTGCACGCGCGTGTGCATCATTTTCCCGGACAGCTTTCCGGCGGCCAGCAACAACGCGTCGCCATCGCCCGCGCCATTGTCGGCAATCCGCGCATCCTGTTGGCCGACGAACCGACCGGCAATCTGGATTCGCAAATGGGCGACGAAATTATGGATGTGTTGAAAGGTCTGAACGAAAACGAAAAGACGACGGTGGTGATGGTTACGCACGACCCGCGCCAGGCGGAAAAAACAGAACGAGTTGTCCGTCTATTCGATGGCCGCCAAGTGAGTTGAATTCTTTCTTCACGAAGTTCACGAAGAAGCACGAAGCAAACTTTCTCTTTGTGCTTCTCCGTGAACTTCGTGAACGAGGTTTTATGCTGAAAAATTACCTGAAAATCGCGTTTAAGGTGTTTCTGCGCCGAAAATTTTTCACCTTCATCAGCCTGTTCGCCATCAGCTTCACGCTGATCATTTTGATGGTGGCGACGGCGTTGTTCGACAACATCTTTGCTCCGCAACCGCCCGAAGACAAAGCTGACCGGTCGCTGTACGTCTTCGGCATGCGATTTCAAGGGCCGGAAAACCAATCCACAGGGCCGGCTGGATATGTCTTTCTGGATCGGTATGTGCGGACGTTGCCAAATGTCGAAAAGGTTTCTATCTACACCACGCCAAACACGGTTTATTCGTTCTGGCGAGGCGCCAAGATCAAATCCTTCCTGAAACGAACCGATGGCGAATTTTGGCAAATCATGGGATTCCGGTTTCTGGAAGGCGGCCCGTTCACCGCAGATGATGAAAAGAGCGCCAATTTCGTGGCCGTCATCAACGAAGCCACGCGGCACAAGTTTTTTGGTGACGAATCGGCGGTCGGCAAAATGATCGAAGCCGACGGCCAGCAATTTCGCGTGGTCGGCGTAGTCGCCAATGTGCCAATCTACCGAATGAATCCTTTCGCCGACATCTGGGTTCCAATCAGCACGTCAAAGACGAATGCCTACAAATCGCAATTGCTGCGCGGCGAATTTCAAGCGGCAATTCTGGCCAAAAGCACTGCCGATCTGCCTGCCATCAAATCCGAATTTGAGTCGCGACTGCCGGGCGTGGAATTTCCAGACAAACGCGAATTCAACACAGCCATCGGCGGCGCGGACACCTTCTTCGAATACACTTCCCGCATGCTGATCCCTTCGCAACAGATGGAAAGCCAGCCGCGAAAATTGTTGGTCATCATCATTTCGCTGATGGTGCTGTTTATGGTGTTGCCGACGGTCAACCTGATCAACATCAACGTCAGCCGCATTCTGGAACGCGCTGGCGAAATCGGCGTCCGCAAAGCCTTCGGCGCGTCTTCGTGGACACTGGTTGGGCAGTTCGTGACGGAAAATGTTTTGCTGACGTTGATCGGCGGCGTGTTGGGCTTTTTCGGTTCGCAATTTGTGCTGAAGCTGATTGCCGACAGCGGTTTGATTCCTTATGCCGAATTCCATTTGAACTATCGGTTTTTTGTTTACGGATTGCTGACAGCGTTGTTTTTCGGATTGTTTTCCGGCGTGTATCCGGCGTGGAAGATGTCGCGGCTGCATCCGGTTCAGGCGTTGAAAGGCGCGGGAGGTTCACGATGACGAAACATTTGTTGAAACTGGTTTGGAATCGCAAGCGAATCAACTTTCTGATTACGGTCGAAATTTTCTTTTCGTTCATCGTGCTGTTTGGCGTGGTACTGGCCGCAGTGTATTACGTGGACAATTACAATCAGCCGCTTGGCTTCGCTTACGAAAACGTCTGGCGCGTCGCCGTCGAAATGAATGATCGTGGCGAAGATTCCCAATCTTCACAAATCGCCCAAACTGACGGCACTACGCCGAAAGAACCGACCGAAAAGGCCGAGCCTGTAACCGCCACGACATTCAAGCAATTGATCGCTTCGGCAAAAGAATTTGACGAAGTCGAAGCAGTGGCGACTGCCACGGTCACGCCTTATGGCGATGGAACGGACACGTCGGCAATCGGCGACGATTCTCATCCAATTCGGTATGGCGTGAATGTGGTTTCTGACGATTATCTGCAAACGCTGGGTCTGACGCTGACGCGCGGGCGTTGGTTTGGCAAAGAAGACGACGGTGCGAATTATCAACCGGTCGTCATCAACGAACGACTGAGCCGTGATGTCTTTGGCGATGCTGATCCGCTTGGCAAAGAGTTGCGTCGCCCCAACCTGCCCCCCAAACAAGAAGAAGAAAAAAGAACGCCAATGCGAATCGTCGGCGTCATCAGCGAATTCCGCAAAGACGGTGAATACACAGCGCCGGAAAATTTCCTGTTCGCCCGGCAACTGCTGAACAACCAGATGAGCCGTGAACCGCGCTGCCTGATGCTGAAAGTTCGCTCCGGCACGACCGCCGAGTTTGAAGAAAAGGTCATCAAACGTTTTCAATCCGTCGCCAAAGACTGGTCGTTTGAAATCGAGCCGGTCACCAAAATGCGCGAAACGGCCAACACCTTTCGGCTGGCTCCACTGATTGCCGGCACCCTGGTTGCCGGATTTCTGATGTTGATGGTGGCGATGGGTTTGACCGGAGTGCTGTGGCAAAACGTGACGCAACGAACCAGAGAAATCGGCCTGCGCCGAGCCAAAGGCGCAACCGCGCGCCGCATTCACAAACAGATTCTGGCGGAACTGGTCATCATCGCCACGTTCGGTTTGATCTTCGGCGTTGCCGCCGTCGTGCAGTTTCCCTTGCTGGATGTCATAGGCGACATCAGCAGCCGCGTCTTCAGTCTAAGCATTCTGATTTCGCTGGCAGTGATTTATGCGCTGACGGCCGTTTGTGGTTTGTATCCGAGTTGGATGGCTACTAAAGTGCAGCCCGCAGAAGCATTGCACTATGAATAGTCGGAGTCGCGCATGGAACTTGCCATTCAAAAAATCGCCATTCTCGCATTGTTGACCATCGGGCTGTCGCACATCATCCAGCACAAAGTTTGGGCGGCGCTCTTTCTGGATTGGAAAGCCAAAGGTGAAGTCGGAGCGTTTTACACCGGCTTGCTGCATTTTATGTTCGGCTTGTTGGTCGTTGGATTTCACAACGTCTGGACAGGAATTCCTGCCGTATTAACCGTCCTGGGATGGGGTTGGATCTTGAAGGGATTTTTGTATCTGGCTTACCCGAAACACGGCGTCAGAATGTTGAACCGATTGCAGCCCGAACGTTCGTGGGAATACATCATTCCCGGAGTGATTATGGTTGTGTATGCAATCGCGCTGACCTACCACATCTTCAAACAGTGACATTCCGGATGGTGGACAAACCCAACAAAATTCCTGACTCAATCTTGCCGATTCTGATCGTGGATGACGATCCCTCGGTGACAGCGTCGTTGGCGTTATTGCTAAAACAGGCCGGTTACGCTTCGCAATCGGTTTCGTCTCCCGCCGAAGCCTTGCGCTCGATTGAAAGCAAGCCGTATTCCATGGTGCTGCAAGACCTGAATTTTTCTCGGCAAACCAGCGGCGAAGAAGGCTTGCGATTGCTCGGCGAAATCAAAGCGCGCAAACCGCGACTGCCCGTCGTGCTGATTACCGCGTGGGGGTCCATTGAACTGGCTGTGCAAGGCGTGCGCGCCGGAGCTTCGGATTTCATCACCAAACCCTGGACGCATCAGCAAATTCTGCAAGCCGTCCGCACCGCGTTGGGACTGGCTGAAGCGCAGTCTTCCAAACCAGCGAACAAAGTTCCCACGCGCGAAGAACTCGACGCACACTATGAATTCAAGGAGATGGTCGGCACCGATCCGAAACTGTTGCGCGTGCTGGAACTGATCGGACGCATTGCGGCGACAGACGCCTCAGTGCTGATTACCGGCGAAAGCGGCACCGGCAAAGAACTCATTGCCGAAGCCATTCACCGCAACAGCCATCGCAAGGCTGCGCCGCTGGTCAAAGTGAATCTCGGCGGCATTCCGGCGCAGTTGTTTGAAAGCGAAATGTTCGGGCACGTCAAAGGCGCGTTCACCGATGCCAAACAGGATCGCAAGGGTCGGTTTGAAATGGCGGATAGCGGAACGATTTTTCTGGATGAGATTGGCGATCTGGATGCCAGCGCGCAGGTCAAATTGCTGCGCGTGTTGCAGGATAGAACGTATGAAGTGCTCGGCTCCAGCCAAACGCGCACGGTAGATGTTCGCGTGGTGTCGGCCACCAATCGCAACCTGGCCGAGATGGTCGCGCACGGACAGTTTCGCGAAGACCTGCTCTATCGCTTGAACCTGATTGCCATTCACCTGCCGAGCTTGCGCGAACGCGCCGGGGATATTCCGCTGATTGCCGCTCGCTTTCTGGAAAATCTGGCCAAGGTCTATCGCCGGTCTGAACTTTCCATCAGCGAATCCGCGATGCGCTGGCTGCAAGCGCAACCTTGGCCGGGCAACATTCGCCAACTGCGCCACGTCATCGAACGCGCATTGCTGGTCAGCGGCAAGGATGTTCTGGAACGCGAAGACTTTGAGCTGATGATGGCGATGGATGCGCGCGCCGAAGTCCAGGAAGAAAGTCAGGACGCCTTGCCGCAAGTCGGCGCGATGACGCTGGATGACATTGAACGCGCCATGATCCTGAAAGCCTTGAAACATCACGACGGCAACATCAGCCGCGTTGCCGAAGCGCTGGGACTCAGCCGCGCCGCGCTCTATCGGCGGTTTGAAAAATTCGGAATCAAGCCTTGAGAGAAAGAGAACCACATTCACCGCAGAGACGCTGAGAACGCAGAGGAAGCGCAGAGATCAAAAAAACTCTGCGAAACCTCTGCGGCTCTCCGCGCCTCTGCGGTAAAACTGTTTTGCCCTGCGAACATTCAAAACCCGGCTTAAACCTCCCCGGCCTTTTCCATTTCCCGCAGTTCCCGTCGCAGCACTTTGCCGACAGCGCTTTTCGGCAAGCTGGGAACGATCTGAATGATGGACGGCACTTTGTATTTCGCCAGATTGGTTTTGCAGAATTCCAGCAACTCTTCGACAGCCGCCGAAGCGCCGGGTTTCAGCACGACAAAAGCCTTGACCGACTCACCACGATATTGATCGGGAATGCCAATGACGACAGCTTCCAGCACCGCCGGATGCGTGAACAACACGTCCTCGACTTCGTTGGGATACACGTTGAAGCCGCTGACGATAATCATGTCCTTCTTACGCTGAACGATGTAAAAGTAACCGTCTTCATCCATCCGCGCCACATCGCCCGTGTACAACCAACCATCGCGCAACGCGATGGCGGTTTCGTCGGGACGGTTCCAGTATCCTTTCATCACCTGCGGCCCGCGAATGCACAATTCGCCTTCCTGGCCAAGCGGCACTTCCTGCAGACCGGTTTCCAGATCAACGATCTTTGCGTCGGTTGCCGGATACGTCAGCCCTATGCTGCCCGGTTTGCGCCGAGCCAACGTCGGCGTCGAATGTGTGGTCGGCGACGCTTCCGTCAGCCCATACCCTTCATACAACATCGCGCCGCTGAGTTGTTCGAACTGTTCGATGACTTCGACCGGTAACGGAGCCGAGCCGCTGTTGAATCGCCGCACATATTCCAAGCCGCAGGTTTTGATCTCCGGATGATTCAGCATGGAAATGTACAGCGTCGGGACGCCAGGAAAGAATGTCGGCTTGTACGCTTTGATAGCTTGAATCAGCGCGTCAGGATCGAATTTCGGAACGGGAATTTGCATCGCGCCGTTCCAGGTTCCGAGCAGCAAGCCCACCGTCTGGCCATAGATGTGAAAATACGGAATGACCATCAAATAACGTTCATCGCCGGGCTGCACCAATTCTCTGCCCCAGATGTACGACTGAATGACGTTGGAATACAGATTGAAATGCGTGAGCATCGCGCCTTTGGGAACGCCGGTCGTGCCGCCAGTGTATTGCAACACGGCTACGTCTTCTTCGGGCGTGATCGCCACACGCGGCAGAGCGATGCCCGTGGTGTCAATCAGTTGCTTGAACGACAACGTGCCCGCCGGAACCGCCGGAGCAACTTCAGGCTTGGCGGAATATTCCTGCACGCTGGTGACAATGACGTTTTCAATCTGCGTGTTGGGCTTCACACCGAGTACGACTGGAGCCATCAAATCCAACACGATCATGGCTTTCATACCGGAGTCTTTGGCGACGGCTTCGACTTCGCGCGGGGTGTAAATCGGGTTGACGTTCGCCACTATTGCTCCCAGCCGGACAATGGCAAAGAAGCTGATCAGATATTGCGGGCAGTTCGGCAGCATAATGCCCACGCGGTCGCCTTTCGTGATGCCGAGTTTGGCCAGCGCGCTTGCCAACCGATCCACTTGCGATTTGACTTCGCCAAAGGTCAGAAACGCGCCGAGAAATGCCGTCGCCGGTTTGTCGCGATAACTGGCGCTGGCGATTTGCAAAATCTGGTACAGCGGTTGGCGAGGCATGTTGGGGTTAGGGTCTACCCAAAAGTCGTAATGTTTCAGCCAGGGTTTGGCGGCGTAGGGTGAGTCGTTGACAGTTTCCGCAATGCTCATGGGTTCGTCGTCATCTCCTTCGGTTACTTGATGCGTTTGATTTCTTCCTGAATCAGTTCCTCTAACACACTTTTGATTTTCGGCAAGACGAGTTCGGTAGATTTCTGCATGACGTCATTCACGAGTTTAGGCATTACCTGCACCGTCTTCTTGCCGGTTGGAGTTCGATAAAAGGCAATTATGTCTTTCAATTCTTCTTCGCTGAAGTATTTGTCATATAGCTCCACGCTGACCGTTTCCAACAGCTCTGCAAAGTTGATGGCCGTCAGCGCTCTTTCCTGAAATCGCTTGAGCATTCGCAGAGAAGACTTTCCAGCATCCTCCAACAACGCGTTTCGCTGAGCAGCAGTCAATTTCTCGTCCGCCGCTTGCTGCGTCAACAGCATCTCCATGATGCGGGGAAAATCCTGCTCCATCTGCGCCATCATGGTTTGGCTGGTAGATTCCGCCAACTTGACGGCATCAGTCACCTCCAACAATTCCTTGATCAACGCCCGCTTTTGCGGCGAAATCGTGCTCTGGGCGAGCGTTTGCAAGCCCGTTGTGGAAAAGATCATCAGCAATCCGATGATTGAAAGGGTTGTTTTGAATCTCATGGCTTCTCCTTACTTACAAATTGTCGCAGCATTTTGGATTAGCTCCTTGTGGATGACAAGCACCACATTCCCAAAAATCCGGTCGCTTGACGATCTGGGGTTCGGCGCGTATGCTCCGCCTTCTTTTTCAGCCGTTAGATTGACTCCAGCGACTGAATTCCACTTTAGAAATTGCCATGATTGAAAGGCAGGTGAAGACCTTTGGCAGAAGTTAAACTCGGTGATAACGAGACGCTGGAAAGCGCGCTCCGCCGTTTCAAACGCAAAGTGCAACAGGAAGACATCATTCGTGAAGTCAAACGACACGCTTTTTACGTCCCGCCTGGAGAAAAAGCCCGATTGAAATCGGCGCTGGCTCGCAAACGGAATCGTAAGAAATATCGCACTCGTCCGATGCCGCCATCGGAATAACGTTTCGGGACGAATCAATCTTCAAAAGCCACGAACAATCGCTGTTCGTGGCTTTTGTCGTTTGAGGCGGTGCGTTTTTGTTTTTGCTCAAAATCCACAGCCCGCCGTAGCCGATGTTGTTCAACCGCGACAGGATTCCAGTTACGCGATTGGCACAAATTGCCGCTTTGCATTGCACAACAAGCCTTTACAAAGAAGTTTCCTGAGTCGAACTTTCTGGCTTGCAGATTGCTGAATAGATTGGTGGTTCACTGAACCAATCCCTGCAAAGACAAACGAGGACTTGAATTGAATCAGCAAACCACGGTAGGAAAAAGTTTCAGCGCCAGCGGCATTGGCCTTCATTCCGCTTCGCCGGTGAATGTCACCGTCAAACCGGCTCCGCCATACACCAGCTACCTGTTTCGTCGAACCGACTTGAACGACTTTGAAATACCCGCCGCGCCGCAATATGTCTCCCACGTCAGTTATGCCACGACGCTGATGAAATCCGGCGTCATGATTTCCACCGTGGAGCATTTGTTGTCGGCGCTGTATGGGTGCGGTGTCGACAACGCTTTTATCGAAGTAGATTCGCTGGAAGTTCCTATTCTGGACGGCAGCAGCCAACAATGGGTGGAGTTGATTCGCCAGGCCGGAATCGTCGAATTGCCTGCACAGCGTCCTTACCTGCGCGTGCTGAAACGGGTTTCGGTGAGCGAGAAAAACCGCACCATGAGCATCGAGCCTGCCGACGAATTTCGGATCACCTGCGAAATTGATTTCAATCATCCGATGATCGGCGTGCAGCAATACGAAGTCAGTTTTCAGGTTGCGGATTATTCCCGCGAAATTGCCCCGGCCCGCACATTCGGCTTTGTCGAAGAAATCGAGATGCTGAAACAGAATGGATTGGCGCGCGGCGGTTCGCTGGAGAACGCCATTGCCTTGACGCGCGAAGGCTTTTTGAATCCCGAACCGCTGCGGTTTCAGGACGAATTCGTTCGCCACAAGATTCTGGACATCATCGGCGATCTGGCACTGGCGGGAATGCCTATTCTTGGCCACGTGCGCGCTGCAAGGTCAGGACATGGGCTCCACACGATGCTGCTTTCGGCTTTATTGCGCGACCGTCAGGCCTGGGAGGTGACCACTGCGCCGAAGCAAAGTTTCCAGGTTGCTTAGCATACGTGTTACGACTTCTTTTGAATGCGGCTTAACAGCCACGGCATGAGAGCAAACAGAATCAGGCTGCCATAGTAGGCGGTTCCGGACACCAAGTCCCGATCCAGAATAATCTGGGCAGGAGAAAGCCCGCGCAGCGTCAGCCCCACGATGAATTCGGCTGAAAGCACCATCACAAAGGCAATCCAGCCGACGCCCAGTTTTGAAAGTAGCGAGGTAAGCTCAGCAAACCGGCGATTGATCCAACCAGCCGCCAGGACAATGGCAACCAGCATCAAGGGCAGTTCCAGTAACTCAGCGGTGCGCACTCCAACTCGCGGGACAAGCCAAAGCACTCGGATCGGCCCCAAAATGAAGCCCACGCCAAACACGATCATGAAATAAAGCAAGGCTGGTTTGAGCAATCGCATAAGCAAAAATTCAAAGGCTACTTTGCACGGAAAATCGGCGAGGTCAGGCGCGATGGCAGCAACACCAAATCTTCGATCAGACAGCCAATGATCGTCACCGCCGACAACAAACCAAAATCGCTGACCGGTTGAAAATTGGACACGGCAAAGACGGCAAAGGTCGCAGCCAGTGCAACGTTGGCATAAATAATCGGACGACCTGACAATCGCATGCTTTCGATGATCGCTTCGCGCAATGGTTCGTCCGCTTTTTGCACGCGACGAAACCGGATGATGAATTGCACGGCGTTATCCACCGCCAACCCAAGCACGATGCTGGCCACCAGACTGGTCGTCAAATTCAGCTTGATGCCCTGCCACCCCATGTAGCCAAAAAAGAACACTACCGGAATCAGATTGGGAATCAGCGCCGTCAACCCAACCCGCAATGAACGAAACAGAATCGCCAACATCAAGAAGATCGTCACCAGAGCGATGCCAATGCTCTGCACCTGTTCGCCGCCGATCTGGTCTGACGTGCGATTGAGCAACACAAAGGTTCCGGTGGCAAAGACGCGGAATTCCGGCAGCAATTGTTTGGCCTGCTGTTCGATTTCCCGAACGACATCGGCCATCGCTTGCGAACTGGTCAACGTGGAGCGAACCAGCACGCGCGCGATTCGTCCATCTTCGGTCAGAAAGCCTTTCAACTGGTCGCGGTCGGAAAACAAATCCGCGATGATTCGTTCGTCAGCGGGAATCGCATACTGTTTGGGATCGTTTCCGTTGAACGCCCGGTTCAGATGCTTGATGAAATCCGCAACCGACAATGAACGATCCACCCCTTGCCCGGCAGGTCCTTTGCGCGTTTCGGCAAAGGTTTGCAACTGCGAAATTCGTTCCAGCACATCCGGCTTTTCAATCGCGCCGCCCGTTTTGCCTTCGATAATAATGTCGAACGTCACCACGCCGGATAAACGGCGACTGATTTCTTCCAGTCCGACCAGAGAATCTGTTCCCGGCTTGGCAAAGCGAAAGAAGTCAATGTCAATAATGATTCGGCGCATGCCGAACAAACTGACGACGACGATCATGATCGTCAGCACGTACAACAGTCGCTGATGGGAAGTTGCCCAACGCCCCGTTTCCTCCAGAAAATGAACCATCTTGCCGTGCAAGCCTACGCGAAACGCTCCGGCTCGCGCGGGCAACATCACCAACACCGCCGGAATGAACGTCAGCGACAAAATCATGGTGAAGGCTGCGCCAATGGCGGAATAAATCGCCGTCGAACGAATCGCCGGAATTTCCGTAAAGGTCAGCGACAAAAATCCGGCAATGATCGTCAACGCCGAAACTGCCACAGGCAAATTGATGAACCGCATCGCGTCTTCAATTGCGAATTGCGGGTCGCTGGGCGCAGCTTGGCCGGAAAGAGTCGTTGATGAATCTTGGCGATCTTTTTCGGAAGCTGTTTCGGGTTTCGAATCCGCAATCCGAAATCCGCAATCCGCAATTCCAATCTGATTCAACACGTGAATCATGTACGAACATCCAATCGCCAGCATGACTGTCGGCAACATCAGAACCAGAATCGTGAAATGCGTGCCGAAATACGCCATCAAGCCCAACAACCAAACCAGTCCGATGCCAATGGTCGCCAACGGCAACACCACTGCCGTCAAAGACCGAAAGCACAGCCACATCAACAAGGCGATCAGCACCACTGTCAGCGGCAATAACAATTTCAGATCGTCTTTGAGCGCCCGCGTTGAACGAAGCTGCGAAAACGGATCACCGGCCAAATACATTTCACCAAAGCCGGAAGCGCGGGTCAGATCGTAAATGTGTTGGGTGATTTCGTGGCGACGAACGGTGGGCAATTCCGTTTTCAACAAGATGGTCAATGCCGCCGTGCGCGCATCGGCTGAAACCAAATTGCCGACGAACATCCGATCGGTGGTAGCAACGTGGCGGGCTTCTTCCAAGCGTTGTTTGTCGTTCAGAGAATTCGGAATCAGTGTTTCCAGGGAAACGCCGCCTTCGTCACCGGGCAAACTGCGGGCGTAAGGAACATTGACCAGACTGAGAACTTCGCCGACGCCGGACACTTTTTCGATTTGCCGGTGAAGAGATTTCAACCGCGTCAGGTTTTCAGGCGCAAAGACATCGTCGCAAACGATGGCGACCTGCAAAAAATCGTCTGCGCCAAAATACTTGCGGGCTTCGGCAAAATCGCGACGCTCTTGGCTGTTCTGAGTGACAAAACTGAGCGGCGAAACGTCCAGTTCCATTCCCCGTCGCAATCCGAAACCAAACACAACGGTCAACGCCAGCACAATACCGATAATCCACTGCGGGTGAGAGACAACGAAACGGCTCATTCTTTCCTCAGTTGGCCTCAATTGGCGGAGTTTCGCTTGGTGCTGGCCTCAGTGATAAAACCTTTGAGGTGCTGTTCGGTGAAAATCTTGTCGGACAAGCCGCGATCGTATTCGATCTTTCTGGTTTCCATGCGCAGCTTCAGATTTTGCGCGAGGTCTTCAATCGCCACTCTGGTGATGGTCTGGCGATTCTGGATCGGCTTCACTTCTTCGATGGTCACTCGTTTGCTGACTTCGCCGTTTTCGCCCAACAACTCCAACCGGGCGGGCGTCTGATCCTTTTCGTGGAAATACCCAATGATGCGAGGAAAAGCCAGATTCATATCTTTTTTGGCATCAAAGGTGATTTTGATGAGCGATTGGCCATCCACCATCGCGCGCTCTCCGGCGTTGTGGTCGTACTGGCCTAATTCCATGCCGAGCAGTTCCTGCACGGTGACTTTGGCTCCGCGAAATCCCAGCGGACGCGACGAATTCAGCTTGGCCAGTTTTTTCAATCCAGCCAGATACGAAAACGCTTCGGTCGGTTGGCCGTTGCGTTCAACCGCCAAAATCGCCTTGTCGGAATCTTCCTTGGGTGAAAGCACGGTCAGAAATGTCGAAGCACCTGTGTCCGAATACTTGCGCTGCAATCGCACTTCGACCTGTTCGCGTTTGCCGTCGGCGGTTTCCGTCGTCATACGCATTTCTGCAATGAAATCCTGGCAACCATCCTGGGTGATGAGCTTTTTGACCATCGCCGTGGCGTCGGGCAATGGAGCCGCTTCGCGTGTGGACACGTCGTGATCAGCCGAAGCCGAAGGCGAGGAATCCTGACAGGCGCACCCCAGCGCGCACAGCAAAATGAGGCCAATGCGGAAAAATTTCTGCATCAAAGTCTCCATTTCTTTCGGGCAAATTTTGTTGATGGTTCGAATTCAGCCACTTGATCGTACTGAAAGGGTAATCATCAATAACACACCGCGTCGAAAATCTCCAAACTGACGCTTCATCTTTCAAGCAGCTTCATTTCGTAAGCCAGTGTTTCGCGCAATCCTTCTTCCAACGAACGGGCGGTGAAACCAAGCTCACGTTCAGCTTTGGCGCTACTGCCCAGATAGGTCACTCCGGCAGAAACGCGCAAGGTTTCTGATGAATACTGACCGGAAATTGGAATCACCGTTTCCACCAATCCCATGACTGCCGACATGGCGTTGAGCATTCCCGGAGCCGCCTTGATGCGCGGAGCTTTAATCCCGGTGATGCGTTCGGCGATTTGCAACGCATCGGCCAACGTATGCACTGGCCCGGTCAAAAAATAACTTTCGCCGACCTTGCCGCGTTCCATTGCCTGCAAATGCCCGCGCGCCGTGTCCTCCACGTGCGCCCAGCAATAACCCGTTTTGTCAGGAACCATTGGCAGTTTTCCAGTCAGGTATTGCACCAGAACTTCGCGAATGGCGCTGGCATCGCCCGGGCCATACGTCACGCCGGGTTGCACGATGACCAACGGCAAACCGGCTTCGATCATTGGCACCGCAACTTCGTAATGCGCAAGCCATTTGGTGCGGTCATATTCGCTCAGATGTTCGCCGGTGAACCGATAACTTTCGTCCGCTACGCGCCCTCCGGTGTCAGAATTGACCGCCACTGTGCTGGTGTAAACGCCTTTCGGAATCTGCAAATCGCGCATCAACTCCAGCACGTTGCGCGTGCCGCCGACGTTGATGCGTTCGGCAATGGTTTTGTCGCGTTCACCGATTTTGTACCAGGCAGCAACGTGAAACACGCCGTCCGCGCCGGTCATCGGCTGGCGCATACTTTCCTTGTCCGTGATGTCGCCTTCAACCAGCGCAACTCCGAGTTTGGCCAACTCCGTCGCTTTTGCTTTGGAACGAACCAGCGCCACGACTTCATGGCCTGCGGCAACAAGCTGCTGGGCAATCCGGCCTCCGATAAAGCCGGTAGCGCCAGTGATGAAATATTTCATGTGGGTGTCTCCTGATTATTTCTTCAACCACGCATCTGAAATCACGGCTTCGACCTCAACCGGCACGCGCGGCAAGAATTCTTTCGCGGCAGCGATCATTTCAAACTGGACGATGTCTTTGACTTGTTCGGCGATGTTCACGTCGCATTCAACCACCAATTCGTCGTGAATCGCATTGACGATTTGTGCGTTCAAGTCCAGCAGCGCAGCGTCCAGCAAAGTCATTGCTCGTTTGAAAATGTCTGAGCACGTTCCCTGAATCGGCGTGTTTTTGCCGACACGGCGCAGAGCTGCTTGTTGCGTGCGGTCGTTCGGATCA
>JAEUQP010000197.1 GCA_016789645.1 Acidobacteriota bacterium
CTCAAACCAGGATTCTTTGCCAAGCCATTTTTCAATCTTGTCATCCAGTTCGAGTTTTCCTTCTTCCACCAGTTGCAAGGTGATCGCGGAAACATAGGTTTTGCCAATGCTGCCCGCCAACATACGATCCTGCGGCTTCAAACCTTTCTGGGCTTCCACATCCGAAAAGCCAACAGAAACACTCATCGCTTTGTCGTTGCCCCAGACGATACCGATGTTTACGCCGGGAAATTCGGCTGTTTTGCGAAGCTCCAGAAAATGCGCCTGTATTCGTTTCGCCAGTTCGGCGACGTTTTCCACTTTCAGCGGCGTCACCGCTGGTTGGTTCTGTTCGACCTGCGGCAAGGCTTGCTGAGCGGAGGTTCGATGCAACACCAGAAACGCAACCGTCACGATCAACACGACACCAACCCATTTGGCCAATGTTTTATGCTTCATTATCTTCTCCTACTTTCCTTCCGGCAGTGGCGACGTGATGTCAAACACGATGCGCCAATTTCCTTTTGCGTCCAGCTTCCAGACTCGGACGTAATAGCCCTTTTCCGGCTTGGTGGCATGGATTTCATATTTGCCGTAGCTGTAACCAAATTCCCCTGATGAGGCGACCTCTGCTTTGATCGGCTCGCCGGTGATTGCGGACGACTGAGATTTCACCCACGCCGAATACGCGCTCTTGCCAACCAACGGAAACTCGCCATTTCGATGAATACGAGCGTGTTCGCTTAACAAATGCTTCCAGGCTTCGGCGACGGCTCCGGTTTTTGCATTGGCAAAAAACGCACGGTCGGTGGCGAGCAAACTCGCCAGGGCCTTGTCAGCATCCTGACCACCAGAACGAACTTTCCACTTGAGAGCGGATTGAAACGGCGCATCCAACGGCGCAACGGCAGAATTGAGTTGAATTCCCAGGTCAATCAAAACCTTCCATTTGCCGTCAACCTGCTTCCTCCAGATTGAAAAATACATTCCGTGCTGCGTGGGACGTTTGGCGGGTGTGTTATCGGTCAGCGTGAATGGCCCGGTCGTATACCCAAGCTCGCCTGACTGAGCAATGTCGCCGTAAATCGGCGACCAATTCAAGGTCACCGGCAGCGGCAACACCTGTGCGGGTCGCTTGCCATAAAATTCTTTGGTGTTGGTTGGATGCGGTGTGAAGTTGATGCCTTCGTCGGCAAAGTTGGCGATGAACGAATCGCGCACGCCTTTTTCCACAGACATGCGCGCAAAGGCTCGTTCGGCGTTGGCCAGTTCGAGCAGTGCAGGACTGACGCTTTGCTGAGTCAGCGCCGGCATTGCCAGCAAGCCCAGGCCAAGTAGAACCCAAAACAGTCGTTTCATGTTTCCTCCGGGATTTTGTTTTTTTGGAAGATCAGTCAGGCAAGCATGTTTTAGGAAGATTCACGGTAAGTTACGAACCTGTTTTACCCGATCAGAGTTCGTATCAGCAACCGCAACTTGTCGAGCGTGGAATTGGTCGGACGCCGGGTCAAGGTGTCATAGCCCAGGTCTTCGATCTGTTTCAGAATGTTTGTGCCGCCAAACCACGTCAGCCGCAATTCGTATTTCAATCGTCCGCTGACCAGTTCCGGCAATTCGCGTCCGCGATGAAACAATTCCCAGGTGCGTGCAACCTGAAATTTCAACAATTCGGCAAACTGCGGGCTAAATCGGTTGGCGCGTAAATCGTCAACGGTCACGTTGAATCGTTGCATGTCTTCCTGCGGCAGGTAAACGCGATCTTTGCGTATGTCTACGGAAACATCCTGCCAGAAATTCGCCAGTTGCAACGCCGTGCAGATGTGATCGGAAAGCTGAAACATTCGTTCGTCGCGGTAGCCAAACAACAGCAAGATCAATCGCCCAACTGGATTCGCCGACCGCGTGCAGTAATCCGTGACTTCGTCAAAATTGGCGTATCGTCGTTTGACGACATCCTGTTTGAACGCCGACAGCAAATCGCGGAACAATTTGATTGGCAGATTCAATTCTTTCACCGTCGCCGCCAACGCGATAAACACCGGATGATCTGCTTCTCCGGCCAAACAACGTTCCAGCTTTTGCTGCCAATCATCAAGCGCCGCAAGCCGATCAGCTTCGGTCAATTCTCCGGTTTCATAATGCTCGTCTGCAAAATCATCTGCCGTCCGTGCAAACGCGTAAATGCTGTACACGTGATGCCGCAGCCGTTTCGGAATCAACAACGACCCGACCGGAAAGTTTTCGTAATGGTTTTCGGCCATGCGCTGACAATACGCATACGCTTGCTCAACGTTCCCCCCAGCAAGTGATTGAGTTGAATTGGATGCTTCGCTGAATGCGCTCATAATTTCAGCCGCGAGCATAACAAGTTCAGGTGCAGAGTTCACGTTTCTGCGTCGAAAGCTCGCTTTGTATGCTCTTGCGCGCAATGAATGTGTTGTCTAAGCTGCCGCCGTTTTTCACTCCCACACGACTTCACGCGAACGGAAACTTTCAATGCTCGACTGGTTTGGTTCTTTTCGACAACGATTCAACTCACGGCACTGGACAGCCATTTCCCTTTTGCTGGTCGTGACGGTGACGACCTATCGCCACTTCGCACTGATCCATTATCACGCCGTCAATTTGTTGTATTGGGATCAATGGGGATTTTTCGATCCGCTGTTTATCGGCAAACGCTGGTGGGAGTTATTCCGCTGGCAGCATGGCCCCTGGCGGCAGGGCGTTGGCTTTTTTTCGTACTGGCTGGCCGAGCAGACTCGCTGGGATTCGCGCGCGGAATCGTTTTTCATCGGCGTGCTGGTGTGGTTGGCAATGGCGGCTGCGCTTTGGCTGAAACGACGGCTGTTCGGCAAACTGGCGATTTACGACATTGCCATTCCGCTGATCATCCTGACTCCAACCCAGTTTCAAACTTACACGGGAGCGGTGAGTTCTGCGCCGACTACGTTTCCATTGTTATTGATCGTGCTTTATTGCCTGGCCTGGACGATGGAATCGAAACGTTGGCGCTATGGCCTGGCGTTGCTGTTCAACTTTTTGTTGGTCAACACAGGCTACGGCTTATTCATCGGCGGCATCACGCTGATGCTCTTTGTCATTGAATGCTGGCGCAGCCGGCATCTGCGAAACGAACTGCTTGCCGCCGCAATCGGCGTTCTGGTTTCGATTCTGACGATCGTTGAGTTTGTGGCGGATTACGATCTGGAACATTTCAACGGCTCCATCCGGCAATCAGTTTCTCACGTGTGGGATTATTCGCTGTTCGCAGCATTGATGCTGGGCAGATTCGTTCGGCCCTATCCGAATCAAATTGCCTGGTTCACCTATCTGGCCATGCTTTGCGGTATAGGGTTGTTGGTGCTGGCGATTGCGGCGCTCGTCCTTGACTTGCGAAAGACCGTGCAACAACCGGAATCGGAATGCCGGCTTCATCGGGTGGTGACGATCTTGCTCGGTTTTGAGCTGTTGTTTTTGGCCAATGCCGCCTGGGGACGAGCCGGAATGGGCTTGAACGGTTCGCAGAGTTCTCGCTTTGTCACGCTGCTGATTCCGGGAATCCTCGGCTTGTACTTTCATCTGCTGACCGTGAAATCGGATTCGCTGCGGCGAATTTCGCTGCTCGGGTTTCTGCTGCTGATGTTGCCCGGCCATCTGCCGTTGCGATTGGGCGACAGCCATCCAGCCTCTGTGTTCAGTCATGGCAAAACGGCCTGGAAAGCCTGCTTTCTGCAAACCGAAAATGTTCGCCAGTGCAATCAACTGACGAAATTTGCCGCCGTCGCGGCAATAGAGCCGGACGTTTTTCGCCGAAGAATCGAATTTCTAAAACAGCACAGGTTGAATCTGTACAAAGACATTGG
>JAEUQP010000246.1 GCA_016789645.1 Acidobacteriota bacterium
CACACGTTTCCCTTGCCACTCATTGAGCAGTTCATGCCTTCTCCCTCGTTGTTGAATGATTATTTGCCGGACGCTTTACCGCGGAGTTCGCGCAATCGCGTTTGCTGTTCAGGCGTAAGGTTGTTTTTCAATCGAATTAGAAATGCCAGTTGCGTGCGTTTGATCTCACGTTCCAGATTCAACACGCTATCCAACTGCGCTGTGGTGGATTGCTCGTCAATGCGGTCGGCTTTGAGCATGACGGCAATCTTTTCGACCCCATCTTCCAGCTTCCATTGCAATTCGGTTAATTGCGCTTGCGTCTTGCGCGCTTCGGTCTTGAAAAAGCTCTTTTGCTCCTCGGTCAGGTTAATCGCCTGTTGGTGTTGCAAGATCAATTCCGGTGCAAACAGATTTTCAGCCAGATCCGGTTGCTGCGCCTGCGCCAAGGCTGCGAGCAGTAGCATCAGGGCAACGACCATCAAAACTTTCAAGTTCATAATTCCTCCATCTCGTTTTTCTGCTCGAAGTCGAGCGATTTGATGTCCAAACGCGGCACACCCAGCTTGGGCACTTCTTTCATCCAGCGTTCGCCTGGGGTTTTCAGCAAAAATTCCGTCGGTGAACGCCACTGTGAAACTAGCGTATTGATTGGTTTGGGCGACGTTGTGCGCTTGTATCGAACGACTTTCGGTGGCGCATCATTTTTGGCAATAACGGGTTCCGTCGGGCAATTGCAAAAACCTTTTTTTGACAACTCAGGTGGATCGGGCGGCAAAAAAAGCTCTTGGCGTTGAACAAACCACAACCATCCGCTGAGCAATAACAACAGCGTCGCCGTCATCGGAATAACCACCAAACGGAGACGCTGCCACCTGGAAGACGGCCTTTCGCCATTGGCCAGCGCAGCATTCATGACGCGAAAAAAGTCAGGTGCGAACAATTCGTCATTGCGTTTCAATTGTTGAAACAACTCTCTGGCTTTCCGCTCTTCGGCTTCGTTCTGTGTCATGGCTTTCCACTCCTTTCATCAAAACTCGCAACCGCTGCTTGGCGCGGTCGTAATGCGTGCGGGCTGAACCGAGCGAAACACCCATCACGTCGGCGGCTTCGGCCAGCGACAGGTCGTGATAAAAAACCAGTTGCAGAACTTCGCGCTGGCGTGTGGGCAATTCCGCCAATGCGCGACGAAACAATTGCTGCACTTCCGACCGATAAATTTCTGCGTCTGGCGTTTCCGAAAACTTTACGGATTCCGTTCGCTCGAAGTATTTGCTTAGTCCAAATCCGTGCAGCCAATGCCGTCGGCGTTCATCCGCAGCCGTCGTGCGAATCACGGCAAACAACCACGTTCGGAAACTGGCTTTCCCATCAAAACGCGCCTTGCCTTCCAGCACTTTCAGATACACGGCTTGCAACACGACTTCAGCTTCCGAGCGATTGTGCGAGCAACAACTCAGCGCCCAGCCAAAACTTTCGCTGTGATGTTGCTCCAAATTGGCTCGCAATTCCGCATTGTCCATCGCATCGCTCGGTTCAATTTGTTTTTCGCTCAATTAGTCGCTTGAAAGGCCGAAATATATGACAAGCTTTTTTATGGTTGACGATTTTAGCTTCCGGCAAACTCAGCCAGTTCCGCCCAACGAGTCAAATCCCGATCCAGTTGCTCATTAAGCGTTTGCAGTTCTTCGTAAAGCTTGGCGACCAGAACGTGATCGCTGCCGTTGGATTCAAGACTGGCTTCGGCTTCGGCTTTGCGAGTTTCGGTTTCGGCAATGCGGGTTTCGAGTTCTTCCAGCTCGCGCTTTTCCTTAAAGGAAAGTTTGCGTTTGGAAGCTGGCTCAGCAGTTGATTGAGCGGTGGGCTGTTTCTGTTCGCGCGTTTTTTCTTCGGCTTTAGCTAGAGCGGCTTCGGATTTTTCGCGATCGCGGATCTCCAGAAAGGTAGTGTAATCGCCGGGATACTCTCGAACTTTTCCGTCGGCTTCAAATCGGAAAATGTATTCAATCGTTCGATCCAGAAAGTACCGATCATGGCTGACGACGACCAGACAGCCGGCGAAACTTTCCAAATACTCTTCCAGCGCCACCAGCGTGGGGATGTCCAGATCGTTGGTGATTTCGTCCAGCAAGAGCAGGTTCGGCGCGCTCATCAAAATCCGCAGCAGATAAAGTCGGCGACGTTCTCCGCCCGAAAGTGTGCCAATCGGCTGGTACTGCATCGCGGGCGGAAACAGAAATCGGTCGAGCATCTGGCTGGCGGTGATCCAATCGCCTTCGACGGTTTGAATGCGTTCGGCAACTTCTTTGATGTAATCAATCAGGCGAACCGATTCGTCGAATTCGCGGTTTTCCTGATCGTAATAACCGATGACGACGGTTTCCCCTTTTTCAATCTGACCGGCATCGGGCTGCAAACGTCCGGCGATGATTTCCAGCAGCGTGGTCTTCCCCGCTCCATTCGCGCCGATGATGCCAATCTTGTCGCCGCGTTTGAATTGGTAGCTGAAGCGATTGACCACCGTTTTGTCGCCGAAGCGTTTGGTGATGTCCGTCAAACCCAGAATCTTTTTTCCCAGCCGGTTGGATTCAAAGGCAATGTCGAGCGAACGTTTTTCGGCTATTTCGCTGGCGGCTTGGCGGGATTGCGCGATCAATTCGTTGGCACGATCAATGCGCGCTTTGGCTTTGGTGGTGCGCGCTTTCGGCCCTCGGCGCAACCATTCCAATTCACGCCGAGCCATCTGTTTCAACTTTTGCGCTTCGACAGCCTGACGCTCTTCCTGCTCCTGTTTCTTTTCCAGGTATTTGGCGTAATTGCCGGTGAAGGTCTGCACGCGGTCACGATCAATTTCGACGATTCGATTGGTGACTCGATCCAGAAAGTATCGGTCGTGCGTGACCAGCAGCAGCGCGCCGCTAAAATCCGCCAGCCAGCGTTCCAGCCATTCGACGGTTTCGGCGTCCAGATGATTGGTCGGTTCGTCCAGAATCAACAAGTCGGGTTTGATAAACAGGCTGTGCGCCAGCGCGACTCGTTTTCGTTGGCCACCGGACAGTGAAGCCATCTTTGCGCTGAGTTGTGTGATGCCGAGTTCGTTCAACATCGCTTTCAACTCGACTTCCAGTTGCCAGGCGCCACTGATTTCCAATTGTTCGGCGAGGTCAGAAACGCGCTTCAATAATTTCTCGTCGCCTCCGCCCTGTTCGGCCAACTGCTCGCAAGCTGTTTCGTATTGCCGCAGCAACTCCAGCTTTTGATGCAACGCTTCGTTGCTGCCAGCAAAGACAGCTTCCAGCACAGTTTGCTCAGGATCAAACGGCGGATTCTGCGAAAGGTAAGCGACGACTTTGCCGTTGGCGATGACCACGCGCCCGGAATCGGCTTCTTCTTCGCCAGCGATGACTTTCAACAACGTGGATTTGCCGGAGCCGTTTGCGCCAATCACACCAATCTTGTCGGCTTCATCCAGTCCAAACGAAACGGCGGAAAACAGAGGCTTGATGCCAAACGTCTTGCTGACATTTTCGAGCGAAAGAATGTTCATCTAAAACGCCTTGCTGTTGATTCGCAGCAGTTCAAGTTCAAACACCAGCGTCGAATTTGCAGGAATTGTGCTGTAGGGTTTGTCGCCGTATCCAAGCTGCGGAGGAACGACGATTTTGCGTTTGCCGCCGACGCGCATGGCGTCAATGCCTTCTTTGGAATTGCCGCCAACGCCCCAGTTCCAGCCTTTGATGATGCCGGTTTCGCCAATATTGAAATCCACCACGCCGCCATCGAATTTGTGGCCATCCGGGAATTTTCCGACATAAGCGACTTTGACGCTTTGCCCCAGCAACGGACGCGGGCCAATGCCAACTTGCGTGTCCTGATATTGAAAGCCGGAGGGAGAGGTTTTCATCTCGCCCGGCGTTGGCGAAGCCGCTGCAGTCGGCGTTGCCACAGGCTCAACTGTCGGACTTGGTTTGGTCGTCGCCACTTCGGGCGAAGACGGCTGACAACCAGTCAGCACAATCAAAAAAGCAAAAAAAGAGATAAAGCGCGCGAAACGCATGATGTTTTTTCTCCTGGTGATACGGAATTGAAATCGCCTTTAGGCGGGCGGTCTGTATAATAGCGACCGCTTTATCTGTGGTCAAAAATTGACTTGAAGGAGTTCTTCATCGTGCCGTTAAAAGTCCTTGCCTCTCGTTCTGCCAAACCGGAAGTGAAACCGTTGGTCATAGGCGTTTCATTCAACCAAGCTCTAATTACTGCTGCGCTGGTGGACAATCAAGCTCGCATCGTCGCCAATCGGCAAATCGAAACTCCGCAACGCACAACCCGCGCAGCGATTGAGGCGCTGGCGGATTTGATTGTGGATTTGGTCACTGACAAAGAGCGTCAAACGAGTCCGATTGCCGCAATTGGACTGGCCGTTGCGGGTTCGGTTGATCCGCAAACCTCGCGCATTTCGATGTCAGGCGGAAACGTCTTCCGCACTTGGACACGAGTCCCGTTGGCGCAAACGCTGGAAGAATTGCTGGACGAATCCGGCCACGATATTCGCACGGTTTCCACCGAAAAACGTGCGCGCGCCCATCACGTGTCGTCCGGGCATCCGCCGATCACGGTTTGTTCAGAGATGGCAGCCGCAGCGGCAGCAGAAAGCTGGCACGGAGCCGCGCGCGGCAAAACCAACGTCGTGTTTTTGTCCATCGACACGGAGATCGAAGCCGGAATTTTGGTCAATGGACATGTGTTGACCGGAGCAACCGGAGTTGCCGGAGCCGTCGGATGGTTAGCCGTTGGCCGGGAATTCAAACACGAATACGAAGCCAATGGCTGTTTGTCAGCAGAAGCCACCATCTCTTCTCTGACGCGGCGCGCGGTGGAAGAAAACACAGGCTACGATGGTTCCATGCTCGGCGGGTTGATCCAGAGCGGAGCGGATTTCGACACGATCACGATTCTTCGCGCAGCTCGTGGCGGAGACAAACTGGCGGTTAAAGTTGTTGGCGACACTTGTCGCTGGCTTGGACGCGGCGTCGCGAATCTGATTTCAACACTGAACCCGGAAGCCGTTGTCATTGGCGGCGAATTCGGTGGCATGCTGAAACCGTTTTTGGATGACGTTCGTGAAGAAGCCCGCCGCTGGGCTGCGCCAGAAGCTGCGCGGCAATGCCGAATTGTCGCGGCTTCAATCGGAGAATCTTCCGGAATCATTGGGGCGGCCCGGTTAGCGTCGCTCAAAGCTGGAATGTAGCTCTTCAAAAAACAACTCCTAAAAAACGATAGCGGCTGTTTCTTCCAACAAAGAAATCAGCCGCTATCATTTTTGCCTTTTACCAACCGTTAAGGTTTGGTTGGCGGTTTGGGTTGTGAACTGCTGGAAGAATCGCTCGCAGCCGATCCTGTTTTTTTCTCGCTTGCTGAATCACCAACCTGACTATTCTTTTTCAAAGTCGGTCGTTCCGATATTTCTCCGGAAGACGAAGCAGTGGAGTCTGCTTTAGTGGAGGAAATTGTGGACTCCGATTTCGTCGCGGAGGATTCGGTTGTTTCCGAACCTTCACGGCGTTTCAGCACTGGGCGACCGGGATCAGCAGCGGAAGTTTCGCTGTTGGAAGCTTGCGGCTCCGCAGACGCATCTCGACGCTTCAGCACAGGACGACCGTCTTCGGAAGATTGCGACGAAGTGCTTGATTCGCCCTCAGTTGAAGCATCACGCCGTTTCAGCACCGGACGATTGGGCGAATCGCTATCGCTGGAATCCCCCATCCGGTCATCGCCGTTATCAGTTTGTGGGCGACGTTTGAGCGTCGGGCGACCATCGTCACGCGAATTGACCGGTTTCGGGCGAGAAGCCAGTAACCGCGATTTCACTTCCTTGAACTCCGAAGTGCTGAGCTGGTACTCGCCGCGATCCGGAAACCGTTCAATCAATTGGCGAACTTCAGTGATGCGGTCGCCCGTCATTGGATGCGTACTAAAGATTTTTTCCAATGTGCCGGGTTTGCGTTTTTCCTGCGCCTGCAGCTTTTCAAAAAACGTAATCAGCGCATTTGGATCATACCCCGAAGCCCACATGTACTGAGCGCCCAGCCGATCCGCCTCTTTTTCTGCGCCACGCGAAAATTTCAAAAACGTCAGCGGCAAGGCGATTCCGGCAACTTGTTGAATGACATAACCGCCCAACCCGCCAAGAAAGATCAGCGGAATCGCCCCGAATTGCAGCAACTGGCCTTTCGACGCCTGTTCAATGCCGTGACGCGCCGTGACGTGCGCGATTTCATGAGCCATCACGCCTGCCACTTCGGCTTCGTTTTCGGCAGCTTCCAGCAAGCCGCGATTGACGTATAAAAATCCGCCCGGCAAGGCGAACGCATTTATTTCCTGCGCGTCAATGACTTTGACCGTAAACGGAACCTTGGCATCGGAATTCAGCACGATGTTCTGTGCGATCCGATTGATATATTCGTTGATGAGTGGGTCAGTGATCAGCGGTGAGCTGCGATCAATTTCGCTGGCCATCTGGCGACCAAGGGCGACTTCGCGGTCGAGCGAATAAAACGAAATGCTTCCTTTGTTAATGTCGCGTTTGCCAATCAACGTCGGATCGTTTTTTTCTTCCAGCGGTTTCAGTTTGGATTTGTCTTGTGCCAGAACTGGAGTCACCACAAGCATCCCGGTCAGAGCCAGCGCCGTAGCTTTGCGGAACAATTGTTTCATTATCTCTTCCCCCTTATGTGCCTGCTTATGTGTTTAACTGTCGTGGCAATTAAAATTATAGACGATCAGCGCCGCTTTTGACGCCAGCAAGGGGGGCTCGGTTGGCAAAAAGTTCTGTTAAATCACCTTCATTGAATTCGGCAACCGGCTTACGGTTCTGAACCCAATCTTGAGCCGTCTGAGTGGCGATGCTAGTATCCGCGCCGCTTTCAACTTCTGGTTCAAATTCCATCAACAAGGCGAATATCACAAATGGAGACAACCTCCCCTATCAACCGTCAGGCCGAATTACGCAGCCTGGCGCTTCGCTGGGCGATCACGATTCTGTCCGGTGTGGCGATTTATCTGGCTCCCACGCCTGAAGGCATCACGCCTCAATCCTGGCGGTTGCTGGCGATTTTCGCCGCGACCATCGTCGGTTCGATTGTGCGCCCGGTTCCCGGTGGAGCGATGGTTTTGCTCGGCATCGCCGCGTTGATGCTGACCAAAGCCATGCCGGTCAGCGAAGCGCTGGCCAAAGCCACCACCGACCTGAAGGCGTTAGAAACATTGCGATTGAAATCGGCACTGGCAGGTTATGCCGATCCGGTTGTCTGGTTGGTACTGGCGGCGTTTTTTATGTCACGCGGAATGATCAAAACCGGACTGGGACGACGTATTGCCTTGTTGTTCATTCGTAAATTCGGCAAGCGCTCGATTGGACTTGGTTATGCTCTGGTAGGCACAGATTTCTTGTTGGCAACGGTTATTCCGTCCAATGGTGCCCGCTGCGGAGGCATTACCTTTCCGATCACCAAAAGCCTGGCCGAAGAATACGATTCGCGTCCAGGTGAGACCGCCAACAAGCTCGGAGCTTTTCTGATGACTTTTGTTTATCAATGCGAAGTCATCATCTGTGCGACGTTCCTGACCGGTCAGGCTGGAAATCTGGTCATCCAACGGCTGGCCAAACAGCAAACCGGGTTCGATTTGAATTACACGACCTGGATGCTGGGCGGAATCGTTCCGGGTGTTATTGCCATCGCCGTTACCGGATTGCTGCTGTATCGAATTTTCACCCCGGAAATCACGCACACTCCAAACGCCAAAGATTTCGCCATTCGTGAACTTGGCAAAATGGGAGCCACCTCGTTTCACGAAAAAATGATGTTGGTGGTGTTTGCTCTGGTTGGTGTGTTGTGGGCAACGACTGGACGTTGGCATTCGATTGATTATTCCGTCGTAGCCCTGATTGGCATCTGCATCCTGTTGGTGTTCAGCGTCCTGGACTGGAAAGACCTGATGAACGAAACCGCCGCCTGGGATGTGTTTATCTGGTATGGCGGCATGGTGCGCATGGCCGAAGCCTTGGGCGAAACCGGCATCACCAAAAAATTCGCCGAATTTGCAGCCCAAATGACCGGCGGTTGGAAGTGGTGGGCGGCCTTGGCAGGTTTGGCGTTGATTTACTTTTATGCGCATTACGCGTTTGCCAGCATCACAGCACACGCGTTGGCAATGTACCTGCCGTTCCTGATCGTCGTCATCGCCGCCGGAGCGCCTCCGATTTTGTCCGTCGTTGTGCTGGCGTATTTCTCCAACTTGTCTGCCGGATTGACGCATTACGGGACGACTCCTGGGCCGATTTATTTCGGAGCCGGCTATGTGTCGCAGCAAAAATGGTGGCAACTCGGCCTGATTGCGACTGCGCCAAACATCCTGATTTGGACTGTCGTAGGAATGGTTTGGTGGAAGATTCTGGGTTGGTGGTAAACCGCCCACAGACAGGCTGAGGCCTACCACTTCTCATAGGGTCACTTACTCTGGTTTGGGAAGTGGCTGGCCGATTTTCGTACCATTGGCTGTGGACGAACTTAGGGGGAAAAGGAGCTTCCGGCAGCAGTCCGCGCGGTCAACCCGAAACCCTTCGCCTTATCGTCAGACTTCGGTGCGACTGATGCCGGAAACTGTGGGGTAAAAGGAATACTCGTTGCTAACCTCACCCGTGCAAAAACGAACAGGCGTTTTTGTCCAAACACCTTACCGAGCGTCGCTGATAAGAGACTTCCCGAAAGGCGTGGTGACCATTCCCCCTCCCGTTACTCGTTCCCAAAAACGCCTGTTTTCTTTCGCTCACTGGTACAACCGTAAAACAGGAACAAATTCCCTCACGAAAACCAAAATTTTTTGCAAAAAAAAGAGCAGGCTTGGATCGCCTGCTCTTTTTTGACTGAACCCGAAATCTGAACTTATGCCAATTGCTCAGGGCAAATCGTCCAATGCCATCTGGAAATCCTGCGCCATCCCCGGATGACCATGCCGATTGGCGACCTCAATTCCCTGCTGATACGCCTGCCTGGCTTCGTCGAATTTGCCCAACCGTTCCAGCGCCTGTCCCAACTTTCCATAGGCGTTTCCCTGATCGTTGGCCTGGCTCAAATAGGTTTGCAATTCGGCAGCGGCTTCGGCGAACCGTTCCAGTTTCAACAATTCGTTTGCCAGCCCAAACCGTACCGTCGAATTGTTGGGGTCGGCGTCCAGCATCTTTTTGAACACTTCAATTCTTGCTTCTGACATTTGTCCTGCTCCTGTTTTCAAATGGTAATGAAGAGCAGCGATGATAGGCAGGCAGCTTGAAAGCGTCAAACCATGACACTCGCCATCCGGCTGGCTTATACTGCCGCACCAATGTGATCAACAGAAAGTCTGACAACAAGTTACACGGAATTGACAGGGAAAATTCAATGAAAGGAATTGTAATGGCGAAGAATCAGGAAAAATCTGCTCAGGAAAAAGAAGAAAAACTGAAAAAGGAATCGAAAGAGAAAAATGGCAACGCGCTGGTCGGGCGCGTCAAAAAAGTCGTCAAAAAATCGCGCCGCAAGCTGGGCGATGAAAAGTTCGAGAAGCAGTTGCAACGCACCATTGCGTTTCTGGAAGAATTGCAGCGCAAAATGACGGAAGCCGAATCTGAACAAACGGAGAAAAAAGCCAAACCTGCCAAAAAGGACAAGACCGAAAAAATCGGGCAGCAGAAAAAAGTAAAATCCAAACCGGTCCCGAAAGCAGAATCGAGTTCAACCAAATAAAACTGGCGACAAAAATTTTATGGCGATTTTGATTGATTCTTTTCAAAACGGAGCGCGCGGGCCGTTTCGGTATTGGTACCAGCGCTGCGGACATCTGGTGTCGGATTCTTCGCTGGACGAGTTGCACGAATTTGCGGCCAGTCTGGGATTGCGACGCGAATGGTTTCAGAAGAAATCCATCCCGCATTACGACCTGACCGGCAGCGTGTATGAACTGGCCATCGAACGCGGCGCGATACTGGTTTCTTCTCGCGAAATCGTTCGTCGAGCCGTGCGTTTGGAAGTAACGATCACGCTGGAATACGAAATTGACAGTGTTTGAAACCGCGTGCTACTTTGCCCGCTCGTTTAACCCCAACAAAATTCACAGGAGCAACGCATTTTGGAAGGCTCATTTCTTGGCAATCTGATCATCTGGTTCGTCGTTTTTTTGCTGTCGTTGACGGTTCACGAATGCGCTCACGCCTGGATGGCAGAGCGCGTCGGAGACCCAACAGCCAGATACCTCGGTCGAGTGACGCTGAACCCGATTCCCCACATTGATCCGGTCGGAACCATTCTGTTTCCCCTGATTGCTTACACCACAGGAGCCTGGCTGTTTGGCTGGGCGAAGCCCGTGCCTTATAACCCGCTCAATCTGCGCGACCGCAAATGGGGCGAAATCCTGATTGCCGCCGCTGGCCCGCTGAGCAATGTTTTGCTGGTCGTCATTTTTTTGATTCTTGCCAAAGCCGTTTTTCAAACATCACTAGCCAGCTCGCTTGGCACCATGGCAGAGCCCATCGCTGCGGTCGTGCGAACCGGAATTCAACTCAATATCATTCTGGCTGTGTTCAATATGATTCCGGTTCCTCCGTTGGATGGC
>JAEUQP010000024.1 GCA_016789645.1 Acidobacteriota bacterium
TTTCGATATCCGCCATCGCGGAACCTTTGCTGCGATTTACAGCCCCAGCGAACTCAAGGACAAACTGTCTTCGATGGGCTGGTTGTTAAACGGTTTGCAAGTTGCGGCAATTGGTCGCGTGCAATCCGGACAGCCGTTCACTGTGAATTCGGTTTACGACGTCAACCTGGACGGCAACCTGACTGATCGTTTGAATTCGACCGAGGGCTTGCGCCTCAACAACGACGGGCGTCAACCAATCACCGTGCAAACATCCAACGCCACGTCTCTGTTGGCCGCGGCTGGACGCGACGGTCAAATCGGGCGCAACACCTTTCGCGCAGGCGGGCTATTTGAATTCGATCTGGCGGTCAGCAAAGCATTTATCTTTTCCGGCAGTCGAAAGATCGTTCTGCGCGCCGACTTCTTCAATTTGTTCAATCGCGCGAATTACGGAATTCCTGTGCGATTACTGGAAGCCCCCGGTTTCGGCAAAGCCGTCAGCACCGTCACGCCCGGCTTGCGAGTGCAATTCAGTTTGAAATTTGAGTTTTGATGGGGGCGCAAGCCTTTGCTTGCGGCTTCCGAAACCATCTGGAGGCGTCATGTCGTTCAATCGTTTTTCCTCATGGAACCGGACTTTGCTGGTGTTGTTGCTGTTGGTCGGCGCATTGATGGGCGGTCGTCAGCAATCGGCTCATGAATTACGCCAACCTGCCGTAAAGCCCACCGGTGTCCAATTTGCCACGAAGCCTTTGCCGGATGTGCGCGTACTGCACACGGCAACTCTGTTGCCAAACGGACAAGTGCTGGTTGCAGGCGGCAGCGCAAACGGCGCAGACAATTCAGCGACCAATTCTGCTTACCTGTACACACCAGCCACTGGTCAATGGACAGAAATCGCCGGAATGAAAACCGCTCGCAAGGGCCATTTCGCGGCCTTGCTGCAAAACGGAAAGGTATTGGTCGGAGGCGGCAAAAATGCGAACGGGCTTTTGGCAACGGCGGAACTCTTTGATCCTGCCACACAAAGCTGGGCGTTGACCGGCTCCATGAGCAAATCGCGGTTTCGCGCAACAGCGACATTGTTGTCTTATGCCTCGAATGCCGCTGGCAATTCGCGCAACGGGAGCGTGCTGGCCGTTGGCGGTGAAAGCGACTCATCAACCATTCTCGACACGGCGGAGTATTACGACCCGACAACCGAAACCTGGAAACCAACAGCGACTAAACTCTTTCAAGCGCGCGTCGCTCATACCGCAACATTGCTTACCAATGGAGACTTGCTGGTCACCGGGGGATATGTCACGCCTTTCAAACCGCTGACGTCGGCGGAAATTTACGATCCGCTGGCAGACAAATGGAAAACGACCGACAGTTTGAAAACCGCTCGACTTGGCCATAGCGCAACGCTACTGGCCAACGGCAAGGTGCTCGTGGCCGGGGGAATCGCCAGCAATGGCGTTGCGCTCGACACGGCGGAAACCTTTGATCTGGCCACACGCAAATGGACGGCAGAAGCGAACAAGATGGCTCTGGCGCGAGCATTTCACACTGCTTCGTTATTGCCCAACGGTGACGCATTTGTGCTGGGGGGATTTGCATCGTTGCAAGGCGAAGGCTCCAACAAAGGCGAAACCTATTCGCCCATCTCAAAACTGTGGAGCGCAGCAGGAAGTTTTGGCGATTTACGAGGAGCGCATACAGCAACCATTTTGGCCAATGCTCGCGTGTTGGTGGTCGGCGGCGCTTCGACCGCTTCGTTGGCCACCGCATTGGCAACCGCGGAATTGCACGATCCGGCGATTGGCAAATGGCTGACTCAACCCAATACG
>JAEUQP010000390.1 GCA_016789645.1 Acidobacteriota bacterium
CGCGTGTAGATGAACGTCAACAACACGGTTCGCCCGGCATATTTTTTCAAGCTGATTTTTTTGCCGTCCTGATTGGTCAAGCTGAATTCCGGCACGGCATCGCCGACTTTGGGTTCGACGCTGGTTTCGACTTCTTTGCCAACCAGATTCGGATCGGCGACGTTCGAAACGACAGGATTTTCCAGCCAGGTGCGATTTTGATCCACGACCAACGTCGCCTGGATCATGGCTCCGGGTTTCAGTTCGCTGTAAACCCAATCGTCCAGCAAAGTGAACGGCATGGTCATCGCTTCCATATAACCGGGAATTTCTTCGTGCGCGATGGTGACTTTGTGATCGGCTTTGTCGGCGGAAACGACCTTGCCTTTCAGTTCGAATCGTTTGGCTCCATCCGAAGCTTTCGGCGGAGTTTTGCTGCAACCAGCGGCGAGCAGGCAAACCATGAGCAGGCCTGCAAGAACAGCGTTGAATCGGTAATTGGATAAAAATGAAATGAATGACATTACCTTCTCCTGAACTCTTATGGAACTTTGTTGAACCCCAGACCGACCTGAGCGAAATGATTGTCTTCAGTGAGAACGTCGATGATCCCCAATTCACTCATCACCACCATGGAAGTAAGGTCGGTAAACGAAATACGCGGTTTATCATCGAATTTGCGGCGCAGCTTTAATGCTTGTTCAAATCGCGCTTCGGTGATCCATTCCAGGCGTAAAAATCCAGATGAAATGGCTTGTTGAAGAGTTTCTACGGATTCTTCGGCGGCTTTGAAATGAAGCCTGTTAAATAGATGAGTGATGGTTTCGTCAAGCACATAATCACTTGTATAAGCGAGACCGCCTTGGTGTTGAAAGTCGACATAATGCCGCTTCACATCCTGATGCCGCGCTCCGCGTTTGTCTCTCAGTTCCAGCCATCCCCACGTATCAATAAACAACTTCACGGTTGTTCTCCATAAAGCTCTTTATCAACATCCGCAGAAAGCGAACCGTGGCTTATCCCGCCGATGTAATCCAGTAAAGGGTTGTTTTCGGCTTTGGGAGGATTGAATTGAGCAGCATTTGGCTCCAACAAGGATTTCAGCAAATCCAGAGCCTTGGGGAGTTTTTCATCCGGCAAGCTGTTGATCTCGTTAATCAATTCCACTCGTAGCGTTTGTGTATTGGTCATGGTGACTTTCCTCAGCCGGGATTGTACACACAGTGTGTCTTTTCTGGCTATCAGTCAACGGTTTAGGGTGGCAATGCGAGTTTGCCGTCCGGCAGCACGCGAAAGTTTACGCCGCGCCAGTGGATTTCGTCGCCGACAAAGCTGGCCAGCCAGACGCCAAACGTAATCAAATCTCGCAACGGAACCAGCCAGAAAAACCGGGCCAGTGTTTTGTCGTTCAATCCGTACATGCCGACAACGAAGACCGGCAAAAACCGGACGAGCATGGTCACGGCCAGCAACCACCAGGCAAAACCGGAAAAATTCCAGACCAGCAAGGCCAGCAGAGAAGTTGCCGTGCCATACGTCAGGATCAAGCCGCGATAGCCCCAAGGCCGCGAAATGCGCGTCGAACGTCCCCAGCGCAATTGATGTTTCAACATGGTCGCCATCGTGTCGGGCGCGGAAACGTGGTCAACCACGCAATCCGAAAGCACGACTTCGTAACCCAGCTTCGCCGTTGAATTGCCGAGCACAAAATCATCGGCCAGATAATCCGCGATGGCTGGAAAGCCGCCGATGCGTTCCAGAATTTCTCGCCGCATGACGATGGTCGAACCCAGCGCGAAAGCAATTCCTTCCAGCAATCGCGACGAACACACTTCGGGGCCGAAGGTTGAAGAGATTCCGATGTTTTCCAGCAACGACGCAAACGTTCGCGCATTGGTTCCGCGATAAAGGCACGTCACCATTCCAACGTTTTCCCGCTGCAGTGGCGCGACGACGCGGCGCAGGTAATCCGGCTGGACGCGTATGTCGCTGTCCACAATCAGCAAGATGTCTTGTTTGGCTTGGGCAAAACAGTTTTGCAGGTTCGAGACTTTGGCGTTGAAGCCCCATTCCCGGTCGGAAATAACAAGCTCGATGTCGCAAGCAGGGAAGTTGGCGATCAGTTTTTGAATGATCGGCACCGCCGGATCATCGGCTTCGCGTACGCCGAAGATGAGTTGAAACTGCGGGTAATCCTGTTGGCAAAAACTGGCGAAGTTTTCATAGGCTTCGGCATCGGCTCCGCGAACAGGTTTGAAGATCGTTGCGGGCGGCGTGAAATGCAATCCCAAGGCTCGCTGGCGTCGTCGGTCGGCAAACCACGCCAAGCCGCCTACCAAGGCTATGCCGTAATACACGATGGCCGACAGCACGCAAACGAACAAGGTAATGCGAACGATCAGCAGCGACCAAAAGGCAATCGGCGATTCCAGTTGCGGCGCAAAGGCCGAGTAAATCCAGTTCATCGTGGTGAGCCGAAATACGTTTCCAGTTTGTCAGAAACCGAAACCAGCGCGACGCCAAAGGCGACCAGCAAGGTTCCCAGCCAGCGTTCTTTGGAAATGCGTTCGCCCAGAAAGAATCGAGCGCCCAGCGTGTTGGTGATGTAACTGACGGCGGTGAGCGGCACGACAAAACTCAGATCGGCGTAACTCAACAAACTGATAAACGAAAAAAACGACACGGCCATGCATACAACACCGGCGATCAAATACGGATTGCGAATCATTCGCCAGATTGCGCCGGCCAGCAAACGCGGACGAAACGAAACGTCTCCGATTTGCTGCATGCCTTTGGCGGAAAGGATTTCGCCCAACGAACTGCCGCCGATCAACGAGCAAAACAACAGAAAGGTTTTCATGCGGAATTTCCCTCCTGCCGGGTTGTTCGTTGTTCGGTTTTGGCGACGACGGAAACGCCAAAACAAATAATCAAGGTTCCCAGCCAACGAGCGACCGAAACGTGTTCGCCCAGCAACTGCCACGCCATCAACGCGTTCATCACATAGCCGAATGCCGTGACCGGCAGCACGAAACTCAAATCCGCCCACGATAACGCCACCAGATACAGGCCGAAAAAAATGCTGAGAATCACTATGCCCAGCCAGATGTACGGCGTCGTGAACACCTGCACGCCGATCTGAAACAGCTTCACCGGATCGAGCGTGTTCACTTCGCCGATGGATTTCATTCCTTTTGTCAGGCAAACATCGCCAAAAGTTTGCGCACAGATGGCGACGAACAAAACAACCAAAGTTTTCATAGTGCGGATTGTGGATTGCGGTTTGCGGATTGCGCCAGTGATTCGTAAGTTGCCAGACTGAAACCAGCAGCTCCGATTGCCTGTCTCAACTTCGGACTGGTCAAGGCTTGCAGTTCTCTTGCGCCGTCGGGGTTTTCGCGTTTGGCCGATTCGTCAGCGTCAAAAGCCAGCGGATGAGCGTAAATTTCGCTGCTGACTTTGGGCATTCGCTCCAGCAAACCGAGCAAGTAGTTTTCATTCATATCGCCCGATTGCAGCAAGCCGTACACCTTCTGAGGCTGCACGAAACCGCGTCCTTCCAGTTGTCGTTCGCACCAGCGGCCAAGCAGGTTGAACACTGTTCCCCAAACCAATTTGATCGGCAAATGCGTCCGATCAAGTTTTAAGCTCAACCGCATTTCACCTTTCACCACGCGAATACGGCGCACGTTGAACTCTTCGCACAACCGAATCAGTTCCTCGAAAATCACAGGATGCTGATGCAAATGCGTGTGCCCGTCCACGTGCGAAAAGTCCAAACCGGTTTTGACGAAGCGTTCAAACTGCGCACGCATTTCCCGGCGAAGCTCTCGCCGCGCGGCTGGGCTGAAATAATACTTGATGCCCGCCTGAAACGAACTGTCGGTGAATCGGTTTTGGCTGTCAGTGATGGTGGGAAGTTCCGCGTGAGGCAGCGCAGCTTTGCCCAGCACCAACACCAAATGCAGCCCGACCGCTAATCCCGGATTTGCTTTGGCCAGCGCGACGGCATCGTCAGCCGCGGCTTCGTTGATCATCAAACTGGCGCTGGTCAGCACGCCTTCGCGATGAGCCTGGATGATTGCTCGGTTGACGGCGGCGGAATATCCGAAATCGTCGCCGTTGAGGATGAGTGGGATTTTCGATTGTTGCCGGGCAGCGTTTGAGTTTGTGCGAATGCTCATTGGGGTATTGCCTTGGCGGCGGCTTTCAGTTTCGCTTTTGTCTGTGACGACAACGCCGTCCAGTGAACGTCTTGCAATGCGGCTTCCAGCGCGTACAACAGGTTCAAACTGGCGTTGAAGCCATGCACTTCGATCAATCGGTAAGCTTCGACCGCGCCGATTCGCTCTAAATCTTCGCGCGAATTGACGCCGACCGCGCGCAACCATTCCATTGAAACCGGGCCGATGTTTTTCAAATCCGAGCCTGATTGTTGGTCATTCATCGGTATCGCTCAGCCGTTCGACACTGTGCAATTTGCGAACGTCTATCGTCAAACGGCCAGTCGGCGTAGGCGGATTGTAAATGTCGCCAAACTTCGCGCGCCAGATGATTTCATTGGCTTTGTACGAAGATCGCGTGTGAACCGTTTGCGAAAAGGTTTCGTCAATGCCGGTCAACAGAACCAGGATTTCCGCGTCCGTCGCCAGCAAATCCCCTTCGGTTTTGCCAAACAGCGGACTGGTTTCGTCAATCGGATGCACCAGCGTCCAGCTCAAGGTGAAAAATGCGACGCGTTCGCGTTCCAGCGTCAGCGGATAAAACCGGCGCAGTTTTCTCCCGCCAACATCTTCAAATTGGGAATACATGACCGTCGCGTGTAGCTCTATGATTTCGTTGCAGCGTTCGTTGGTGATGCGAAATTCAAACGCCGTAATGCCACGATACGGCGCGATGATGGCTTGTTCGCTAAACAGAATTTTTGCCGACGGGCGCGAAAAGCGCGAGAACAACATTCCTGTAATCAGCGCAAAGCCGAGCAAGCCGAACAAGGCTTCAAAGGTGACGATCACATTTGCTGCAATTCCGACCGGAGTGATGTTGCCGTAACCGATGGTTGCCATCGTGTGAACGCTGAAGAAAAACGCTTCCCAAAACTGATTGCCGATTTGCAGGTTTTCAGGAACCAGCAAGGCTCCTTCGCCGCAAAGCAGATAGCCGCAAGCGAAGATGGCGTTGGCGATCAGATACCCGACAACGACTACGCCGAAAAATCGCGGCCAGGAAATCCGCAGCAAGGAATGATACAGGCTGAAGGCGGCCAACGGATTCAGCCCTGTGCGAGCCACATTGAAACTGCCGTCGCGGTTCAGCAACCGCCGTTGACTTTCGCCCGCGACTTTCGAACCGAAGCCCAAGTCCCGGTTTTCGTCTTGTTGGGGAGTGGGTGTTAGCTGTTGAGTTTCCATTGTTTAGAGTGCGGCAATGGCTTCGACTTCGATTTTGAAACCGTAATGAAGGTCTTTGACCGGAACGACGGCTCGCGCCGGACGATGTTCGCCGAATGTGCGGGCGTAAATTTCGTTCACCTTGCCCCAATGTTCAATGTCCGACACATATATCGTCGTTTTCAGCATACGGTTCATGTTGCTTCCAGCGGCTTCGACGATGGCGCGCAGATTGGCCAACACCTGCTCGGTTTGTTCTTCGATGGAGCCGAGTTTCTTTTCGCCCGTTACTGGATCAATTGGCAGTTGCCCGGAGATGTAAATCAGGCCATTGTGGATGACGGCTTGCGAATAATGCCCGCCGGGTTTGGGTGCGTTCGACGTTTCGACAAAGTTGATCTTGTTCATAAGTTGCTTTGGGGTTAAAAATAAATTTGTGTAGCTGCTCAGCCCACCAGATTACGTTGTGAGGGATTGTTTTTAAGAGAATACGGAACAAACGGAAATAACTGAATGAACGGAAAAAGAAGAGGAAAATTCCGTCTGTTCCGTTATTTCCGTTTGTTCCGTTATCTTTCCGCCATCCCCCTGAGCAGTTACGAATTTGTTTGAATTGACCGGCACAGATTGTACTCAAGACCATGCAAAAATTCCTACGGCTCAATGCGACGACAAAGAATGATCGCCATCAGGTGATCGAAGCGGTTAAAGACGCCATCGCCGTCAATGGCGGATGGATTCTGGATTTTACGCAGTTTTCCAATCTTTCGATTTGTTTCCGGCTTGAATTGCCGCTAGAAAAGGTGGCGATGTTGGGCAGCGCCTTGAGTGAGGCAAATTTGCAGTTGAGCGAATCAGCTACTCTTGCAATCAAGGAATTGACGGGCGAAGAAGTTGGCGCGACCGATCTGCTTGCGACATTGCAAATCACCTTTGTGCATGACGAACCCGATTTGCGAATTCCAGTGCCCATGATTCCCGGTTGAGTTCAGGGAGAGGCGAAAAAGAAAACCGTCGCGTGATGCTTGTTACGTCAGGCGACGGTTGAACAGGATTAGTTGTTGTCACTCAATTGCGGCTTGTCAAAACCGACCAGCATTTTGACTTCCGCCGTGCGAGCCATTTCGCCGAGCGTTTCCAGCTCACGCAGCCGCAACAGCGCAGGGTGGGTCGAATATGCCTGCGCCGCTTGTTCGCGTTCGCGCAGCGCCTGCGTTTCAGCCGCCGTTTGCACACGAATGGCTTCGGCTTCCGCTTTGGCAATCGCCAGCCGTGAAGCCGCTGCCGATTCCGCTTCCTGCCGAGCAGATTCAGCTTTGGTTTGTGCTTCGATTTTCTGAATTTCGGCTTTGGCACGAGCTTCGACCAGGTGGACTTCGCTATTGCGTTCCGCCGCCAGCACTCGATTCATGATCTCCTGCAAATTGCCGGGGAAGACCAAATCCTTGATGTCAGCGCGAAGAATCAGCGCACCGTATCCGGCGGCGGCCTCTTTCACATCGTTCAGGATGTCTTCGGACAATTTGTTGCGGTTGGTCAGCAATTCTTCCAACGTCATGGTTGCCATCGAACGACGAGCCGCCAGTTGCACATCGGAATACAGCCGCTCTTCGTAATTTTCGACTGCATGAATTGCCGCACGCGGATCGGTGATGCGGAACTGCACGATGACGCTGACGCGCAACGCGACTTTGTCGGCGGTCAAGATTTCCTGTCCTTTGATCGTCAAATCGCGTTCGCGCACGTCCACCAGTTGCACTTCGATTTCCGGTTTGCGCGGCGCTTTGTATCGAATTAGAAATCTCCGCACTCGCTCACGGAAGCTGAGCTTTTCTTGTTCTGCCAGCACGTGGCGACCGGCTTCGAGTATTTTCTGCAACACACCATCTTCGTAATACAACGCGCGGTGCGAATCCTTGATGATGACTTCGCGTGCCGCTGATTGATTGCTCAATTGAAATACTTTGTTGTTCGTCATTTCCATCTCCTTTCAAACCGTGAAGCGCGCTGGTCTGACGCGCTTCACGAAAATTGGAGGCCTCGCAGCACTCTCGATGCTGGAGAACGAGCGCTTCAGATTTGGCATCTGATGAGCCGGATTCGAACCGGCATCATAACCATTGATGGCTAGCTCCATTAGATTGCCGAGGCCATAAACTGTTTCTTCTCTTCGCGCAGAGGAGCTTGAAGCCGTGCGGCTTCTGCTGTTACGCTCCGCGCTCGCATTTCGTATTCACTTTCACCAACACCTCAATAAGGAGAAAAGACCCGTGAAAAATTCACTCAGGGGCTTCTTGCTGCTATCGCTCTGTTTTGTTTGCTTCATTGTTCCCTCGTTTGGGCAGACGCCTGCCCAGCAACCAGCACAACCGGCTCAACCGCAGGCTCCCGCTGTCCCGGCGACGTTGACCGTTCCTGCCGGATTCAAAGTTTCCTTGTTTGCCTCGGACGTGACCGGCGGTCGGCTGATGGCCGTCAGTCCTGATGGCGTGTTGTTTGTGGCGCGTCAACCTAAAGGCGATGTCGTCGCCTTGCCCGACCGCAACAAAGACGGCAAAGCCGACAGCGTGGACGTCGTCGCCAGTGGATTGACCCGTCCGCACAGTTTGGCGTTTCAAAAAGGTTATCTGTACATCGCTACCAATCCGGCGGTGATGCGCGTCAAATACGAAAACGGCAAAGTTGTCGGTTCGCCGGAAAAATTCATTGACCTGCCGGTTTCCACCACGTCGCACTGGACGCGCACCATCGGTTTTGACAAAGCGGGCAAGCTGTATGTTTCCATCGGCTCATCTTGCAACGTCTGCGAAGAAGCCGACGACCGCCGCACAACGATCATGGTTTACAACGCCGATGGAACCGGCGGAAAACCCTTTGCCAAGGGGCTGCGCAATGCCATCGGCATGGATTGGGATCCGAAAACCGGCATCCTGTGGGCGGACGATATGGGCCAGGACGGGCTGGGCGAAGATTTTCCGCCTGACGAAATCAACCGCATCGAAGAAGGCAAGCATTACGGCTTCCCGTATTACGTCGGCAACAACGTCGCCAACGCCGGATTGAAAGACGCCAAAGGTTCGCTGGATGCCAGCAAAGCCACGCCGCCCGCCTTTGCCTTGCCGCCGCATTCGTCACCGATTGATCTCCGCTTTTACACGGGCAAGAAATTCCCGGCCAGCTATCGCGGAGCCATGTTCGTCGCCATTCACGGTTCTTCGCCCACGGCGCGCAAAGAAAGAATCGGTTACAACGTGTCCCGCGTGGTGTTCAAAGACGGCAAACCCGTCAGCCTGGAACCATTCGTCACCGGATGGCTGAAAGACGGCCAGGCGATGAATGGTCGCCCGGCTGGTTTGATCACCGGAGCCGACGGCGCGCTGTATATCTCCGACGACAACAAAGGCTTTGTCTATCGCGTGACTTACGAAGGCAAATAACTTTTTCATCCACGAAGTTCACGAAGTAGCACGAAGAAAAACTCAGGCCAGCTTCGTGAACCTTCGTGAACTTCGTGGATGAATTCTTCCTACCCTTTCACACAAACTACTTGACGCAGCGTGTGCGCAATTTCGACCAGATCGCTTTGCGCCCGCATCACGTCTTCGATGGGTTTGTACGCCATCGGAGTTTCGTCAATCACGTCTTCGTCCTTGCGGCATTCGACGCCTTCGGTCGCTTTGGCGTGATCGGCGGTGGTGAACCGGCGCTTGGCTTCGTTGCGAGACATTGCGCGGCCTGCGCCGTGCGAGCACGAATTGAAGCTTTCGGGATTTCCCAATCCACGAACGATGTACGAACGAGCGCCCATCGAACCTGGAATGATTCCCCAATCGCCACGCTGAGCGCGCACAGCGCCTTTGCGCGTGACGAAGACTTCTTCGCCGTAATGCTCTTCGCGTGCGATGTAGTTGTGATGGCAATTCACCGCGACTTCAGTCAGCGTGAACTTCGGCACTTCGCCGGATTCGCTGACGGCATCCACCAACTGTTCCATCATCAGCTTGCGGTTGTACATCGCAAATTCCTGCGCCCAACTGACGGCTTCGACGTAATCGTCGAAGTGCTCCGTGCCTTCCGTGAAGTAGGCCAGGTCTTTGTCGGGCAGGTTGCGAATGTGCGCCCGCATATCGCTCTTGGCCATTTCGATAAAGAACGTGCCGATGCGATTGCCTACGCCGCGCGAACCGCTGTGCAACATGAACCAGACCTGATCGGCTTCATCCAG
>JAEUQP010000405.1 GCA_016789645.1 Acidobacteriota bacterium
AGTTTGTAATCCGCCATGAAGCGAGCGATTTTGGTCACCGCTTCGCCGATCTTCGAGGTGGATTTGACCGGAGTCTTGTCTTCGGTTTCGGCAGCACGTTTGACCGAAGCCGTGGACACCATGTCTTCCACGCTGCGAACAGTTCCGGGCGACAATTCACCCGAATCCTCTGCAAAGTCTTCGCCGTCAAGTTCCTCATCCAGGTCTGACGGATCAGGTTTGTTCAACCGGCGCGTGCGTGCGGCACTGGTGTTGTCAGACTCTGCTTTCAACCCGGCAGTGGATCGGCGCGGTGAGCGAACCGACCCCGATTGAGCCGTGTCATCAAACCCATTGTCGCCTTCGATTTCGACCTTGCCATAATCGGCCGCTTCCGTTTCTGGTTCCGCAGCCGGGTTGGCAGGTCTGGCCCGTCGTCCCGGAGGTCTTCGTGTCGGTTTGGGCAACGCATCTTCCAGACCGGGATTGACGATCACCGGTGCGTGGGGAATGGGCGGCAGTTTTCCGGAACCGGTCGTGCGTTGAATTGCGCTTTCACTGACTCTTTCCAGATGCACGCGCTCGCTTTTTTCGACATACCGTTCCTGCCACTTGCCTTTGACCCATTGGATGAGAGCGTTGGGCAAACCTTCATTCGGATATTCGCTTGATAAAGTGTTCAACAGCGCCGTGACGGAAAGCGGCGTCGCCAGCAACAATCCGGTGATTAACAGCAACACCAGCGCCACAAATGCTCCGCCGATGCCGATGTACCGGGCAATGCCAATGGTCGAATCCTTGACCAGCCAATATCCGATAAACCCGCCCAGCCGGAACGAATCCGGCTCCCAGGGAATCAACGTCAAAAATCCGGTCAACGAAATAATCAACAGGAAGATGCCAACCAGTTCGGCTTTAGTGGTTTCTTTGCGGATGTCTTTCCATTGCCACCAACCCATCACGAATAACACGCCGGGTAATAACCATCCGGCGACGCCCAATGCCTGATAAATGAAGCTGGCGATGTTGGCTCCGATTGGCCCGGCCAGATTTTTCGCGCGCCGATACGCACCCGTCGAAGTCCACGACGGATCGTCCGCGTGGTAACTGATCAACGCCAACACGAAGACGAATCCGGTGGAAATCAGGATCAAGCCCATCACTTCATTCCACGGGCTGTTTCTGGGAGGTTTTTCTGGGGTCTGAACTTCCATAGTTTTCTGAGGAGTCGGGATTCGGTAGTCAGTAGCTAATTTCCGACTCCCGACTACTGACTACTGACTACCGTCTACTCGCTTCGACAATAAATACTCTTTGATGAAATCGTCCAGGTCTCCGGCCAAGACGGCATCCACGTTGCTGGTTTCGTGTTTGGTGCGGACATCTTTGACCAACCGGTACGGATGCAGCACGTAATTGCGAATCTGCGAGCCGAACGAAATGTCCCGTTTGGACGCGGCCAGCTTGTTGGTTTCAGCCTGTTTCTTTTCCAGTTCCAATTCGTACAGCCGCGATTTCAAGACTTTCATGGCCACATCGCGATTTTGATGTTGCGAGCGCTGATTCTGGCAAGTCACCACGATGTTGGTCGGCAGGTGTGTGATACGTACTGCCGAATCCGTCGTGTTGATGTGTTGGCCGCCAGCGCCAGTGGAACGGTATGTGTCCACGCGCAAATCTTTGTCCAGAATTTCGATTTCGATGTTGTCGTCAATTTCCGGCGTCACGAACACCGACGCGAAACTGGTTTCGCGGCTTTGTCCGGCGTTGAACGGCGACATGCGAACCAACCGATGAACGCCGACTTCGCTGGTCAACAAACCGTACGCGTAATCGCCTTCGATGCGATAGCTGGCCGATTTGATCCCGGCTTCTTCGCCCGGTTGCAGATCAATCTCTTCGGTTTTGAAACCGTGCTTTTGCGCCCAGCGCAGATACATTCTGAGCAGCATTTCGGCAAAATCCTGCGCGTCGGTTCCGCCTGCGCCGGAGTTGATCGAAAGAAACGCATTGTTGGCGTCGTTCGGACCGCCGAGCAGCATCTGTGTTTCGCTTTCTTCGACATCGGCGGCCAGCTTGCTGATGGCTTCGCGCAGTTCGTTGGCTGAAGCTTCGTCTTCGGCGGCAAAATCAAACAACACGGCAATGTCGTCCACCGCGCGTTGCTGTTCTTCGGCAGTGTTGATGGCGCGTTCCAGCCGCGAACGTTGCTGCAACACCTTCTGCGCCTTTTCCTGATCGTTCCAGAAATCCGGCGCTGAGGCTAGTTTTTCCAGGCTGGCTAATTCTTGACGTTTGGCGTCAACGTCAAAGAAACCTCCGCAACTCGGCGACACGAGGTTTCAGGTCATCATATTTTCCGCGCAAATCCTGCAGCGCAATTGCGTCCAGCATTTCGGTTCTTTACTCCTTAGGTTT
>JAEUQP010000436.1 GCA_016789645.1 Acidobacteriota bacterium
CCTTTGCCGTCGCGAATGTCTTTGGTCATGACCTTGATGTCATCCGAGATCGTGTTCAGATTGGTGACGGCGGTTTGGGCGGCATTCAAAATGTCGCCGACGCTTTTTTGCGCCTGACTGACGATTTTGTCTCCGTTGTTGATGGCTTTGCCGCTGAGCGTTCCGGGCGTGATGTCAATCACGTTGTCGCCCAACACGCCGGCGGTTTTCAGCGTGGCGACCGAATCGCTGCGAATGCGTTCGATGGCCGGGCGACCGTCCAGCGTACCGTCAATTTCCATGACGATTTCAATGTTGCCGGATTCCGCCGCCGTTTTGGAATCGGCGGGGATGGCGCGGCTGAAATTGATCGCTTTGACGCTGCCGATTTTCTTGCCGGACAAACGGACTTCAGCGCCTTTGCGCAAACCGTCAACGCTGGGCATTTCAGTTCGCACCGTGGTGGTTTTGCCAAAGCCGGGAATCTTCAAATCGCCGCTGACGGCGAAAATCACTAACACCAGAATGGCCAGTGCGAGCAAAACCAAAAGTCCGACGCGCAATTCGGACAATCGTGCGGGTTTGTTTTGCGGCATAAATCCTCCAACTCAATAAAGTTCATCTCTGATTGAGAAATTTTTGTACGTACGGATTGGGCGACTGGCGCATTTGTTGATTGCTGCCGTTGAAAATGATGTCGCCATCCCGAAGCATGATGAACTTGGTGTTGATCAAGCAAAGCTTGTCGCCTTCTTGTTCAAAGTGAACGTTGCCGAAATCGTCGCGCACGACGTATTCGGTTGCCAAGACTTCCATGTCTTCCAACCGGTGCGTGACGTAAATCGAAGAGACTTCTTCCAGATCGCGCAACTTCAACGCCAGTTCGCAGATTGTGCGCGCTGTGATTGGGTCGAGTCCGGCGGTTGGTTCGTCATACAGAATGATTTTCGGATTGCCGACCAGCGCTCGTGCAATGCCGACTCGGCGACGCATACCGCCGGAAAGCTGGTTGGGCATTTTGTCTATCGCGTCTTCCAAATCCACGAACCGCAGCATGCGCAGGACGACTTCTTCGATTTCCTGTTCGTCCACACGCTGTTCGCGCAATCGGTACGAAACGTTGTCGTAAACTGACAAGCTGTCAAACAACGCGCCTTCCTGAAATACCATGCCGATTTTGCGGCGGACGGCCATCATTTGCTCTTCTTTGTAATGGGTGACTTCTTCGCCATCCACAAAGATTTGGCCGGAATCGGGTTTCAGCAACCCAAGCACCAATCGCAGCAACGTGGATTTGCCGGTTCCCGAACCGCCCATCACGATTTTCGATTCGCCGTACCGAACACCGAAATTGACGCGGTCGAGAATCACGTTGTCGCCGAAGGCCAGCGAAACATCTCGGAACTCAATTGCATAAGGAGTGGCAGCCATAACGTTCTTATCGGGGTTCGAGCAGCAAAGAAATGATGACTTTCGACAGCAGAAAATCCATCGCGATGATCAGAATGGATGAATTCACAACGGATTCGGTGGTTGAACGGCCTACGCCGACGGTTCCACCCACCGTGCTCAATCCTTTATGACAACCGACCAGCGCAATGGTAAATCCGAAAACCGTCGGTTTGATCAGGCCGCCGAGAATTTCATTGAAACTGACGGCTTCCATGGCCGACGAAATGTACACCGAAGAGGCCTGATGCAGCATCGTGATCGAAATCAGCAACCCGCCCATCGCGCCCACGAAGTCGCAGACCACGGTCAAGGCCGGAGCCATCACCACCAACGCGACGATGCGCGGCGTGACCAGCTTTTTAATCGGATCGGTGCCAAGCGCCCGCATCGCGTCAATCTGTTCGCTGACCAGCATCGAACCCAATTCCGCCGCGATTCCGGAACCGACACGACCGGCCAGCATCAAACTGGTCAGCACGGGGCCGAGTTCGCGGATCAAACTGGTGGCAACCAATTGCCCCGTGACGTTTTGCACACCAAATTTTTGCAATGTGTTGGCTGAGTTCAACGCCAGCACCATTCCGGTGAACGTGCCCGTCAGCAGGATAATCACCAGGCTTCCAAATCCAAGGATATCCATTTGCCGAATCATCTCTGCCCCGTAGCGAGGCGATTTGAAAAAGCCACGTAAAACGCGCCAAACGAGTAAGGTAAGTTCTTGGAGTTGTAATACGCTGCGGGTGATTGGATTCATCAGAAGTGTTCGGATGTGTTATCGAATTCGTTCGCGTCCGTTTTTTCGTCCAGGCTCAACCTTCAGTTTTTCCCCTTCAACAATCTTCTGTAAAAACTTGCTGCAAAGGGCGCTGAAATGATTGCGAATGTTTCTGTTGTGAGCGCCCGAAAGCAAGGGCGACTTATGATGCTGGTTTTGATTTCACAGGTCAAGCCAAGTTTATGCAAGGCCGCTTCCTGTGTTTTTCTCTTGTAACATTAGCTGAACACAACAGAAAAATTGACTGCAATTTCTGTTTTTATTGTCAGCAATCTCTGACAACGTTTGCGGATAAGCGACAGGGAAAATCCGTAGTTGCACGTATTTTCGTTGTGAGGCGAATCCATACAATGCAAACCATCGAATTTGGTTATCCAAAGCGCTTAGGCGCGGTTGCCTGACGATTGCCGGTGGTGTCGGCTCGTTTTGCAACTTTGAAAACTCGCGTCTTGTGTAAAACAGGCCGAGATGGCGGCGGAAACAGAAGTCCTGGTTGCCCTGACGCTGTTCCGCCGC
>JAEUQP010000441.1 GCA_016789645.1 Acidobacteriota bacterium
GTTACCGCTGAGGTGGCGAACTGAAGCGCTGGAACCGGAAAGAATGATTTCGTCCACTCCGTCCACGATTCCGCTCCAGGCAATGGTTCCGTACCGCAGCGTGGCCGCGTCAATCCGGGCCTGTTCAGCCCGAGCACGACGTTCGGCTTCAGCGCGACGGAGTTCTTCCAGTCGTTTTTCATAGGCTTCGGCCTCTCGCTTCAACTTTTCTTCGGCAGCAAGTCGCAACGCGGCGTCTTCATCGCGCTGTTTGGCCGCAAGTTGTTCTCGGCGCAACCGATCCGCCTCGCGTTGCGCATCCGGCGTAGGAGCAGCGGCAACTTGTGTTTCTGCTGCGCCTGGCTGGGATTCCTGCATCTGACGCCGCATCGCTTCATCCAGCAATTTGGCTTCGGCCAGATTCAGTTTGACAGGCTCGCTTGCGGAGTTGGGCTTGATCTGCAGGTTGTTGACGACGGATTTGACTCCAATCACCAGCCGGACGACATTTTCCGCACCGTCTTTTTCGGGTTGATGTTCGGCTTCGCCATTGAGCGTGACGATGCCTTCTTTCACTTCAAAATTGTAACGAGGAAAGCCAATCGGGTTATAAGCCATCAGCGCAGTTTTGATGGATTCAAACAGCGCCGCATCATCACCCGGCGTAGGCGATGCCTCTGGTGTCAAATTCCCATCGGACAGGGAAGTCATCGCTGCCGGAGCTTGCGCGGCGGCGGCATTGGCGACGGAAACCACATTGTTTCGTTGTTGCCGCCAGAGCAGCACGGCGACAATCACGGCCAACAAAACCAACAGAACACCAACAGCAATCAACGAAAGTTGCGCTCGCGTGAACAGCGGAAAGCGTCTTTGTTCGTCGTTTGGCGAGAGCAGGACGAAATTCTGCGGTGGAGCGAATTCCGTGCGGTCGTAATGCACGTCTTCCTGGCGAATGGCATTCAGCGGAATGACTGATGTGGATGAAGCGGGGGAATCTTCTTGGTTTGCATTGATGGCAGCGGCAGTCACCGCTGCGACCTTGGCGCCAGCGGCAACGATCATTGCCGGATTGACTTCCAGTGGTTTGACCTCCTTGCGTTCAGTGCCGCAACGCGGACAAACTTTCATAAACGACACCATCGTTATGCCGCAACCGGCGCAAAAGATTGTTTCGTTCGCCATCGTCAAACTCTCCCAAACTGCTTTTGATTTACCAGTTCAACGCAAATGTTGATTGAAAAACGCGATCACGGTTTTCCAGGCGTCTTCCGCATCAGCCTTGCTGTAGACCTCCGGGCGAGTGTCGTTGAAAAAGGCGTGATCCGCGCCTTTGTAAATTCGCACTTCGCCGGATTTGGAATACTGTTTCAAGGCGGTGTCCAGGCGATTCATTTTCTCGACGGTAATCCATTGATCTTTTTCTCCGCCGATGAACAACAATGGACAACCGAGTTTTCCAATGATCGTCGTGTCCACAGGCACATCGCCATAAAACGGAGCTGATGCTTCGACCTTCGCATGACAAGCCAGCAACAACGCAAAAGTTCCGCCCATACAAAATCCCGTAACGCCCACGCTGGTGACTTCGGAATCGGCGCGCAACGCATCAAGCACGATGTTTAACGATTGCAGCCCGTCTTCCGGCTTCAACGCGCTCATCAATTGACCTGCTTCTTTGGCGTCTTTGGTGGTGACGCCGTTGTACAGGTCTGCGGCGACAGCAATGAAGCCTTCGCGGGCATATCGCTGAGCGATGTCTTCAGTGTGAGGATTCAATCCCCACCATTCGTGAACGATGATCACCGCCGGAGCTTTTTTCACTCCTTCTGGTTTGGCGACGAAAGCAATCACTTCTTTGCCATTTGCGGCGAATTTGGTTCTGGTTGTGGTAATCCCGGACATTTGGAAAGTCTCCTTTCACCTCACAGAAAAATGCAGCCGCCGCAAATTCGTTTAACTGATTACGGCACCAAAAATCACTGTTAAGTGCAAGCATTTGATTGCGTTTTGGGGGAAATTTGTGACGCGGTCAATATAGCTCGCAAGCTCCGAACGACGCAAGCAAAGCTTTTTGATCACGTCAAAACCGGCGAACATCCATTGCTTGATTTCACTTGGAACGGACAGGATAATCCGCGCCTGTTTTCCCAACCTTTGTTTTAGGAGCATCAGCAACCATGTTTGAGAACATATTGGTGGAGCGTCGCGGACGCGTTGCGCTCGTCACCATCAACCGCCCGGACAAATTGAACGCATTGAACATCAAAACGCGCGAAGAACTGTCCAGCGCTCTGGACGAATTGCGCGCCGATGCCGACATTCGCGTTGCGGTGTTAACCGGTGCAGGCGAAAAAGCCTTTGTCGCCGGAGCCGACATCAACGAATTCGCAGGACGAACCGCTGTTCAACAACGCGCCGTGATGAAAGCGCGCAATATCTTCGTCACCGCTGAAGAGTTTCCGAAGCCATTGATTGCGATGATTAATGGATTTTGCCTCGGTGGTGGCTGTGAGTTGGCGCTTTCGTGCGACATTCGCATCGCCAGCGAAAAAGCTCGCTTTGGGCAGCCGGAAATCAATCTCGGCATCATTCCCGGCGGAGGCGGCACGCAGCGACTGACTCGGCTGGTTGGCGAAGGCAAGGCCATGCAAATGATTTTGTCGGGCGAAATGATTGACGCGCAGGAAGCGTTTCGGCTCGGCTTGGTCAACGAAGTTCACCCTGTCGCCGACCTGGAAGCCAGGACAATGGAACTGGCCAACAAGATTGCAGAAAAAAGTCCTGTTGCGTTGGCGATGGCCAAAACCGCGGTCAAAGCTGCTGCGCGCACGACGTTGCGCGAAGGATTGGATCAGGAAATTGACCTCTTCGCGCTCTGTTTTTCCAGTGAAGATAAAGAAGAAGGCGTTCGTGCGTTTCTGGAAAAACGCAAACCAGACTTCAAAGGCCGCTAAATTCCTTTCAGGAACGTTTTGAGACCCCAATCGCCACTCGGTGACAGATGGTGACTCAGGCAGAGTCTGGTAAAAACGTGATTCGTGCCGAAAGTCGTCTGATGCTGTCACCGATTGGCGGAACGATGTTTGCCGGTGAAACAAAGGTGATCCGGCTTTTTTGTGCGGTCAGGCCGGAAAAAAACATCATCTTTCTCTGGCGCGGAGGAGTCCAAAACGACCGCCAGATAAATTCAACCTTGCAGGAGTAAACACAACACCATGTCCAAGAGCCGATTGTTCAAGCTGTCTTTTATTGTGATGGCTTTTATCATTGCCGGGTTACGAGTGCATGCTCGTCCTGATTATTTGAAACTGTATGTCGCAGACCCGCTCTCAAAGCCTGAACTGCGCAATTGCGCGCTGTGCCACGTCAATCCGGCGGGCGGAGGCGCGCGCAATGAATTCGGAAAAGCCTTTGCCGCAGCCGGGCTGGAAATCACTGCCGATCTTCGTCGCCGATTTCCGCAAAACTTTCTGAGCAGTCCGGCTCAGCCATCGCAAGGCCAACCGCAGGTCAGTTTTGTTTCTGACGCGGAAGCTGTCGTCGAAATCAACGGCAAGAAATTCGCCATCAACACCAAAGACAAAACCGTGCGGGAATTGACGGCTGCGGCTAAAACGCCGACACCGGCAGTGGCTGCGCCGGCTCAGGCTGTTGAAAAACGCGACACACCGTCAAATGTCTATCGCCCGGCGGACGTGCGAGCCATCAATTTGCCAACCACGCTGCCAATCGAAAAAGGATCGTTGTGGACAGATTTCACGCATCGGTTTCCGTTCGGCGAACCCACCAATTCAGCCGGGTTGTTCGGCCTGGACACGATTGCCATGCCTTCGTTCGGCTTCATTTACGGGTTGACGGATCGCATTCAGATTGGCGCGTATCGGTCGCCGACCGATCTTGGTCGCCCGATTCAGCTTCACGTCGGA
>JAEUQP010000442.1 GCA_016789645.1 Acidobacteriota bacterium
CTGCCCGCGAAAAATCCGAGCATGCGGAATCCGCGATACCCAATCAGACGATCAAGCGCCGAAGGCGGCGTCAAATTGTTCAATCCTCTCGGCGCGTTCTTGACCTTGAGCTTCCATAAAAACTGAAAGTCTGGCGCTTTAACCGTGTCCTTTCGGATTTTGCCGTCAGAGCGAATCCAAGCCGAGCGCTGCGCGTCAGAGTTGTCGGTCATCCAATCCAGACCAGTGCGTTGAGCGAAAACGCTGCTCGCCAACGCGGCACAAAAGATGAGTGCGGTTGCCAGTCGCTTCATTTCCGACCTCCCTTCGCATTCGACGCCGACTGCGCGGCTCCGCTCGCAATGCCGAAACAATACTGATACCCGTCAAAGGTGTTGATGTACACGCGCCCATTGGCCAGCGACAAACCGCCCCAGTGGCTCCACGAAGCAATCGTGTCGCCGCTGTTCCAGAGTTCCTTGCCGGTTTGAGCATCCAGCGCGTACAGGACAGCTTTGGTCGAATTCTTGATGCGGTTTCGGGCGTCGTGGTTATAAGCCAGGCCAATGTCGTAAGCAGCTTGATCGGTGTCTTCTCCGCTGCCGTAAGCGAAAATCACGCCATTGGCGATGACGGGCGGTTCGGCGCGGTTCATGTCGCGCGACAACCAGGCAGGTTCCAGCCAGTATTTGCCTGCTTTGTCCATAACTTTGAACGCGGCAATTGCGCCCCATTTGACCGGACCGTTTTCAATCGGAGCTTTCCATTTGGAATGCTTGGGTCCCCAGAACGGCGTCAGCACCCAACGCGTGCCTTTGCTGTCTTCCCACGTGGCCATCGAACCCCAGATGCCTGCCGAAGCGAAATTCACTTCTTCATTGCAAATCAGCGGCGTGCGATGCAACGGCGTGCGGTGATCGTCGCCGCCGATGGATTCGGTGTCCATCAAGTACACGACGCATTCCTTGCCCGCGTCCACCATCAATTCTTTGCCTTTGTACGGGAAAATCGCGCACGAAACCTGCATATCCAGATCGCGTTTCCAGAGCCATTCGGCATTGGACGGGCCGTAATAATCCACCAGCTTTCCGGCTTTCGTCACCGGGTCTTGTTTGACGCCGATGATGCCGTTGCCGTACACGCCGTTTTCCGGGTTCCAGGGGCCGTCGCCGGTTCCGGTATACATCACGCCTTTGCTATCAATCGCGCCGCCGGTGCGTCCCCACATGCCGCCTCCGGCAGGGCCCCACGAACCGACTTTGTCCGTCGCCAGATCGTAGATGTAAACCATGTTCGGATTGCCGCCGCAGCCCTGCGCCGTGTGAACGTAGATGGAGTTTTTATAGAGGTTCAACGCGTAAGGTTTGCCGTTGGGCGGCATGAATTTCGAGGGAGGCGCAATCTCCTTGCCGGTGGCCAAATCCACGCGGCGCAGCGTTCCATCCCAGGCAGCGGCGTACACGATGTATTCGCCTTCCGTTTTGCCCGGCCCGATGACGGGCGTGGCGGTAATTCCACCGGGACACAAAATGCCCGCGCCACGGCCTCCGCCTGCGGGCGGAACCCAATCGGTTTCAAAATGACGTTTCCACAAAATCGCGCCGGTTTCCGCGTCCAGCCCATACAAATTGTCGGAAACACCCGTCACCAACACGATCTGTTTCGGGCCGCTGGCGGTTTTGACGTTGCTGGCAATCAGCACCGGCAGCAGGTTGTGCATCTGGCGCGGCTCATTGTCCAGTTTGGTTTTCCAGAGCAGCTTCATGTTTTTGACGCTGGTCGTGGAAAGAATGGTTTCGTTCCGCTGCCAGGCGGTGCGCTCCACATCGCCTCCATCGGTTAACCAATCCGCTAATTTTCCGCTCTGCGCTTGTGAAGATGGACCAAGATCGGCTGCGCTTCCCAGCAAGAGCAGCAATGCTAAAACAACAACAAACTTACGATATTCCACTTGGAATACTCCTTTACCGCATTCGTCAGCGGCGAAATGTCACCTGTCGGCAGTTATCGGATACCAAACGCGCCCGTAGAGCACGTTCGACAGCCCACCAACTGCCGACAGGAAAACCATCAACTTAGAAGTTTAGTTTCAATCCCATCACGATTCGCCGCGAATTCGCGGCGGAAGTGTAGGAGCCAAACAAGGCGTTGACCTGATTGTTGTTCGCATCAAAGCGAGCAGTTGTGTCCACGCCAATGAATTGAGTGTGGTTGAACGCATTGTACATCTCCAACCGATATTGCAACCGCACTTTTCCTTCCGGCGCCAGATTGAAATTCTTGAACACTGAAATATCCCAGTTATTTGTGCCGGGCAACCGGAACAGGTCTTTGGCAGCATTGCCCCGACCGTTATCACCTGCTGCCGTCGGCGGCAAAAAGGCGTTGACATTCAAGTGGCAACCGCCGACTGCCGTCGTCTGAGCTGCCGTGTTGGTGGCCGCAAAGGCATGCGTGCAAATGTTATTACGCTGCCCACGCGGCAAGACAGGATCGGCAATCAGCACGACGCGGCTGTCCACGCCCGCGCCACCGCCGCCAACCAGGTCACGCGCCGCTACCAGCGCGTACCCGACGCCCGATGGCGCGCCGCTCAGGAACGTGGTGATTCCTGAGAGTTCCCATCCGCCAAACACCGTCCGCGACACGGAATTGTCCCAATACTTGCTCAGACTCGGAATCCGGTAAACGTAATTAACAACAAAGTTGTGCGTTCGGTCAAAGTTGAATCGCCCGTAATTGCGCACTCTGCGATCAATAAAAGGATTGATCGCGTCGTTGTTGCCGTTGACCAGACTCATGGCCTTCGACCAGGTGTAGCTGACGCCGTAAGACAAGCTGCTCGACATACGACGATTCAACTGCACTTGCAGCGCGTGGTAATTGGAGTTGCCGCCTGTTTCGATCAATTGAATGTCGGCATAGCCTTTGATCGGGCGCAGGAAGTTGTCAGGCAATGGCGTCGTACCGCCCGCCACCGTCGGATCAATGCTCGAAGGCAGGAACCTCGCGCCATAAGGCACCGCATTCAGGCTCAGGCGTTGCAGCAGGTGCCGCGCCAGCGAACCGACATACGCCACATCGAGCACCGTGTTGAATCCAAGGTCACGTTGCACGCCCAGGCTGTAGTTGTACACAGCAGTCGGATCGAGTTTGGGATCAATGGAATTCACGCCCGCCGGATTAATGCTGAGCGGGGTCGCCAACAAGTCTTTGATCGTCGTGAAGTTCGCCGTATAGGTAATCAGGTTCGGCGGTTGTTCGACTTGTTGCAACACCTGATCGTCGTTGAAACGGTCGTAAAACACGCCGATTCCACCGCGAATCGAAGTTTTGCCATCACCAAACACATCGTAGGCAAAACCAATCCGAGGCGCGACTTGAATCGGTGGCGTGTTGAACACGCGCTCCTTCACCTGTCGCATGCCCTGGAACGGGGTGCCTGTGCCATCGGCAAAGGTTCCGATTTTGACCGAAGGCAGGATGGCTCCCGTCACCGGATTGCGCCCAACGCGGTTCGCTCCCGAACAAGGATTGGCCGTCAAACAGTGCGGCGTAATCAGTGCCGGTTGTTTCGACGCGTCATAGAGCGAACGGTCGAAATAGACCAGATTGGTGTCTTCGCTATAGGTCGGTTCGATGTAATAGAACCGCACACCGCCGTCCACAGTAAAACGGCGTGACACTTTCCAGTTGTCCTGCACGAACCATTCAATGTTGCGATAGCGCGCATATCCGTTGAGCTTGTTGTTCGCTTCGGTGTAGGCGTTGACCGAACCGATCAGCGCGTTGGCAAACGGATGATTGGTGTCTTGCGGGTTGTTGACGTTGCGGTCGAAATTGAACGTGCCGTTGAAGGCCGCCGAACGCGCGGCATTGCGCGTCGTGTATTCAAAGTAAAACCCGGTTTTGATGTTGTGATCGCCTTTGACCCAGGACAGGTTATCCGAATAGTTCCAGATGTTGTTCGTGCCAAAGAACGGGAACCGTTGTTCGATGTTGAACTGCGTCGCGTTCGGAATGCCGCCGAATGTCGCATTCGGAATCAGTCGCAACGGGTTGGCTGCCGGGAAAAACTGTGGCAAGGTCAGCCCCAGCTTGACGCGGTCGTTGCGGTCAATGCCTTCCTGGTTGAGCGGGTTGACGGTTTGCAGCGCACGGTTGATGCCAAACGTGAATTCGTTGGTCAGTGTCGGCGAAAAAGTATGAATCAGTGTGCTGACCAG
>JAEUQP010000449.1 GCA_016789645.1 Acidobacteriota bacterium
TCGAAGTTGCGCATCGCAGTGTCAAACACAGCACTGAAGTTCTGATGGCTGCGCCGCAAGCCCTCGCCGCGCTGCAAAGCATTGAACCTGCTTCGTCATCGCCGACGGAATCCGTTTTGAATCTGGCTGAAAGTTTCGCACAGCGCACCGGTGCGACTGCCGCAGAGTTTTTGTCCGCGGTCGGCGAAGGCCTGGATTTCATTCAACGCCCGGAAGAAGTCGTCGAATTGTGCAATCAAACGGCGGTATTTCTGGAACGCGGCGGCGCAACGGCGCTGCAATATTTCCGCTCGGCGCGGTCAGTGATTGAAGTCGGAGGCGCTTCGAGTTTTGAAAAATGGAGTCGCGTTACTCGCACCGTTGCCGACGAAGGCAATGCGATTGTGTACGACTTTTTGAAGCTGACACCGAAAGTGTTGGCGACGTTGTCGGTAACGCAGCGCAAACGCGCGCCCGAACGCGTTAATGCCGTGTTGGACGTGGTCGAAGAACTCGCCGGACGCAATGTGTACGTCGCGCTGGAATGTTTCAAAAGCTCGCCGCGCGCGTTGGCCTCGGCGTCGCTGGATCAGTTTCAGGCCTGGGCGCGCGACGGCGCAGAGCTTTATCGCAACGACCGCCGCAAAGCGCAGGCCTATTACGCGCTGGAATCGAAATCCAGCCAGGAACAATTGCGCGGTTCGCACGAAGGCGTGGCGCTGGAATCGGTCGCGCATTTGTTGCGGCTTTATGTCGAAGGCCTGACCGGGCGCGAAATGGCCATCGCGCCGCTCGGTTCCATCCCCGAAGAATCGCGCATCAACGACGGCCAGACGATTCAACTGCCTTCCGTGGTCGCGGAGTTCGGCTCGACCGATGACGATTTCAAACTGTACAAAGTGTTGGCTGCGCATGCTTCCGGTCAGGTGGAATTCGGCACGCGCGATTTGGGACAGCCGGATGTTCGCGCGGCGCTGAAAGAAATTGACCGCTTTTTCACCGACAAGGAAAAGCGGGAACTCAGTGCGATGCGCGATCTGGAAATGAGCGACAAGGAATACGCGCAGTATTCCAACACCGAACATCTGGGCATGCGCCGCCGACCGCCGCTGGAAGACATTCAGATCGAAGCCGCCGATTACAAAACTGTCTTGTCGCGTTTCCCCAACGGAACGTTGGCGACGCGAATTTTCACCACGCTCGAAAACGGACGCATTGATTGGAGGTTGCGCTCGGCGTACCGAGGCATTCGCCGCGACCTGGATTTCGTCCGCGCCCGATTGATCGAACGTCGTCCGCCGATCAATGAATTGCCGGTCGAACAGGCCGTGTACGAAATGCTGTTCCAGATCACACTCTGCGGCGGAGTCATTGATGACAAAGCGCGCATTGCTTACATGGGCGTGATCAACGAATTTGAAAGCATCGTGGCCAATTACGTTCGCCGCGACGAAGCCACTGTGGCCGACACGTTGATGGCGACGTTTATGGTGTACGAACTGCTGGAAGGTCGTCGCAACCAGAACCAGTCCGACAACGAAACCGATCAGGAACAGAAAGAAAACGAAGACGAACAGGACGACAGCAGCGAAGGCAAAGGCGACGATCAACAGCAACAAACCCAGCAACTGAATCGCCGCCCGGAACTGTTCAACCAATGGTCGCAAACCACCGAAGAAGTTTCGCCGACTGATTCCGATTTGCTCAACGAATTGATGAACGCCGAAACCAGCGAGCAGGAATTGCAGGACGGCGACGAAGTTTTTTATTACGACGAATGGGATCGGGAATTGGGCGACCATCGCGCCAAATGGTGCCGCGTCATTCAGCGCGAAAACCGCAAAGGCCAGCGCGATTTTGTCGAACAGGTTCGCGCGCGGTATTCCGGCGTGATTTCTTCGATTCGTCATCAGTTCCAGATGCTCAAGCCCGAATCGTTGCGCAAGATCAAAGGCGAACTCGACGGTGAAGATTTCGACTTGCAGGCCGTGATCGAACATTTCGTTGACCGCAAGACCACAGGCCGAGCGTCCGAACGCCTTTATATTCGCCGCATCCGCCGCGAACGCGACGTGGCCGTCAGCTTTTTGCTGGATATGTCGTCTTCGACCGCGCGCACAATCACGCGGCATCCCAACCAGCCGTACACGCGACCGGGACAGAAAATCATAGACATCGAAAAACAAGGCCTGGTCCTGATGAGCGAAGCTTTGGAAGCCGTTGGCGACGCGTATTCGATTTCCGGCTTCACCAGCGAAGGCCGCCGCAACGTCAAATACTTCACGATCAAACGCTTCGGCGAAAAGCATTCGCCGGAAGTCGAACGCCGCATCGGCGGCATCACCTACCACAACAACACGCGGCTGGGCGCAGCCATTCGCCACGCCGTCGCCGAACTGGAACACCAGGACGCGCGCACCAAATTGCTGATTGTTCTCAGCGACGGTCGCCCGTACGACCACGATTACGGCGATTCGCGCTACGCCCGCGAAGACACCAAAATGGCTCTGCGCCACGCCAAGATTCAAGGCATCACGCCATTCTGCATCACCATTGACCGCGAATCCGAAGCCGAA
>JAEUQP010000485.1 GCA_016789645.1 Acidobacteriota bacterium
GCAATTGCTTGAACGTGGCGGATTGAAAGTCATAACTGCAAAGCCCGAAGACGCCGACTGGTCGCTGGATGCGCTGGCAGGATTTTCCGGCGTAGTGCTGGAAAACGTTTCGGCCAACAAAGTCACCGAACGCGGAATGGACGCGCTGGCCGCCTGGGTCAAAGAAACCGGTGCCGGTTTGATGATGACCGGCGGCAAACATGCCTACGGCGCAGGCGGATATTTCAAATCGCCATTGGAACCGTTGCTGCCGGTTTCAATGGAATTGCGACAGGAACATCGCAAACTCTCGCTGGCGATTGTCGTGGCGATGGATCGGTCGGGCAGCATGTCCGAATCGGTTGGCGGCAACCGCACCAAAATGGATTTGGCGAATCTGGCGGCGGTGCAGGTGCTGGATATGCTTTCGCCGACGGACGAATTCGGCGTCGTCGCCGTGGACAGCAGTTCGCACATCATCGCAGACGTCAAACCTGTCGAAGGAAATGCTGCCAAAGTGCGCCGCGATATCCTGATGGTGGATTCGCAAGGCGGAGGCATTTTCGTTTACGAAGCGCTTTCCACCGCTGCGGACATGCTGCTCAAAGCCAAAGCCGGAACTCGCCATATCATTCTCTTCGCCGACGCCGCCGATTCTGAAGAACCCGGCGCTTACCGCGAACTGTTGCGCCAATGCGAACAAGCGGGCATCACCGTCAGCGTCATCGGTCTGGGAAAAGAATCCGATCAGGACGCGTATTTGCTGCGCGACATTGCCGCCCGCGGCAACGGTCAAATTTACTTCACCGAAAGCGCCGAAGAATTGCCTCGCCTGTTTGCGCAAGACACCATTGTCGTCGCGCGCAGCACCTTTCTGGAAGCGACCACGCCGATTCAAACCACCGGCGGTTTGGTCACATTGACCGGCAAACAATTCAGCGGTTTGCCAGCCATCGGCGGTTACAATTTGTGTTATCTGCGACCGAACGCGAATCTGGCGACGGTAACAACCGATGAATACAACGCGCCGGTTGTGGCTTCGTGGCAAGCCGGAAGCGGTCGCGTGCTGGCTTATACGGGCGAAGCCGACGGCGATTACACTGGCGCCATCGCCGGTTGGAGCAGCGCCGGAGATTTTTTCACCAGCCTGGCTCGCTGGATTGCCGGAGACACTGCGAATCTGCCTAACAACATGCTGGTTACGCAGCAAGTCAAAAACGGCGTTAGCGTCATTCAACTGCACCTCGATCCTGACCGTGATGAAAACGGACAGGATGCCCGCGCTCCCAGCCCCAAGGTCACCACTCTACGCGGCGTAACCGGTTCGAAGCCGATGTCCGAACAAGCCGAGATGCGTTGGGCGGATGCAGATACGTTGGAATTGACGATACCGCTCAACGGCAGCGAAACCGCATTGTCCACGGTTGAAATTCCCGGCGCGAATCCGCTGACTTTATCGCCTGTAACGCTTCCCTATTCGCCGGAATTCAAACCGGTCGAAGCCGACGAAGGCCAAGCCGTGCTGACCAAGCTCGCTCAAGCGACCGGCGGCAAAGAACGGCTGGAGCTTTCCGGCGTCTGGAAAGAATTGCCACGCCAACCGCGTTTGATCGAACTTGCGCCGTATTTGTTGCTGACGGCAATTTTGCTGTTGCTGATTGAAGTGCTGGAACGCCACACCGGATTGGTGACGGCTCGAACATTGCCGATTCTGCAAAAACTGAAATGGACTCCAAAGCGAAAATCCACCTTCGTCAAACCGGTCGCTAGCGCAAACGCTTCGACGGAACCGCTGATTGCAGCCAACACTCCCGATCCGGAAACTCCGCTGGCTGAAAAACCACCGGAACCGGCGACCATTTTTGGCGCGTTGCAACAAGCCCGGCAAAAAGCTGGCGAACGAACCAAACGCTGACGATAGGAATTTCTTGTGTGGTGTGTTGACAGCCTGCGGTTCGATGAAGACAATGCACATCGTTACGGAGACATGGCCGAGTGGCTGAAGGCGGCGGTTTGCTAAACCGTTGTAGGGGCTAAAACCTCTACCGAAGGTTCGAATCCTTCTGTCTCCGTCGGTTTTGATAAATACCTAGACATTGCTATTTTCGCCTCGCAGCTTTTTGGCTGCGAGGCTTTTTCATAAAACTTCGACGCGTGGCGATTTCCGGCAAATTGCTCCACCCTAAAAACTGCTAAAGAGCCTGACCGGAAATCCGGTTTCCCAACCAGAAATTTGCTGCAAAGCCTCGCGTTGTTTCCGAACGCGAGGCTTTTCGTTTATGGACAACTTCCGAGCATTCATTCAAGAAGACCGCGTGCGCGTATTCGACGGCGCGATGGGCACGATGATTTACAGCAAAGGCGTGTACATCAATCGCTGTTACGACGAATTGAATCTGTCCACCCCTGATCTGATCCTGGACATTCACCGCGAATACATCAAAGCCGGAGCCGAGATTATCGAAACCAACACCTACGGCGCATCGCGGCTGAAACTGGCGGCACAAGGTCTGGACGACAAGCTGCGCGACATCAACATTCTGGCCGCCCAGATTGCACGCGAAGCGACCAAGACCGCTCAACACGATGCCTTTGTCGCCGGAGCGATTTCGCCGCTCGGCGTGCGCATTGAACCTTATGGCCCGACTTCGGTCGAAGAAGCCAAGGAGTTGTTCAAGGAACAGGTCGCCGCCCTGCTGGAAGGCGGCGTGGATTGTTTTGTGCTGGAAACCTTTCACGATCTGGCCGAAATGCATCAAGCCATTCGTGCCGTCCGCGAACTGACTGACAAAGTCATCTTCGCGCAGATGACCATCAACGAGCAGTACGAAACCGCCTACGGCACGTCGGCGGAAACGATCACCGAACGATTGGACAAATGGCTGGACGCTGACGGAGCGGATGTCATCGGATTGAACTGCGCCGTTGGGCCGCAAATCATTCTGGAAGCCATCGAAAAGATGCGCGAACACACCGGTCGCCGGTTGTCAGCACAACCCAACGCCGGATTGCCCCGCGAAGTCGGCGGGCGAAAGATGTATCTGGCTTCCCCGGATTACGTCGCCCGGTACGCCAAGCGAATGATTAGCGCAGGAGCGAAATTCATTGGCGGCTGCTGTGGAACGACGCCCGACCACATCAAATTGATCGTGGACGCCGTACGCGCCGTCAGTCCAGGTCGTCGAAGCATCAGCGCCATCACTGTCGAAGAACAATCTGCAGGAGTCGAACCAATTCCGCTGGCCGAACGTTCTCGTTTTGGGAACAAACTGGCGAACGGCCAATTTGTCACTTCGGTGGAAATCGTTCCGCCCAAAGGCTGTGACCCGACTTCGATGCTGAAAGGCGTTCGCAGTTTGAAAGAAGCCGGCGTTGACGCCGTCAACGTTCCCGACGGCCCGCGTGCGCAATCGCGTATGGGAGCATTGGCGGTGTCGTTGATCATCGAACAGCAAGTCGGCATGGAAGCCGTCACGCATTATTGCTGCCGCGATCGCAATCTGCTGGGAATGCTTTCGGATTTGCTCGGCGCGGCGGGATTGGGATTGCGAAACTTTCTGATCATCACGGGTGACCCTCCGAAAATGGGGCCGTATCCGAACGCGACTGCCGTCTTTGACATTGATTCCATAGGCTTGACGAATATGGTCAACCGGCTCAATCACGGACTTGACCCGGGCGGCAATCCGATTGGCAAACCGACTTCGTTTGTCATCGGCGTCGGCGTAAATCCCGGAGCGATTGACCTGGATCACGAAATCCGCCGCTTTGAATGGAAAGTCGAAGCCGGAGCCGAATATGCCATCACGCAACCGGTTTTTGACGTAAAGCAGTTGAAAGAGTTTCTGAAACGCATTGAACACTGCCGCATCCCGATTGTGCCGGGCATCTGGCCATTGACCAGTTTTCGCAACGCTGAATTTCTGAACAACGAAGTTCCCGGCGTCAGCGTGCCACCGGACATTCTGGAACGCATGCGCAAAGCCGAAGACGGCGCGGCGGCGTTGAAAGAAGGCGTCAAAATCGCGCAGGAAATGTTGTTGGAAGTCCGCGAATACGTACAGGGCGTGCAAGTCTCCGCCCCCTTCGGCAAGATTCCGCATGCACTGGAGGTTTTTGAAGTCTTAACCTGAGGAGGACTCAATGAACATTCTGAAAGTGTTGCTGGTTGTGTTGATCACCGTGATTTCCACGATTGCGGTGTTAGCGGTCATTGGCCTGGCGGCGAATCTGCTGTTTTACCTGTTCTGGCTGGCCGTCATCTGTTTGGTGCTGATCGCGCTGGCGAAACTCTTCGGCTCCAAAGGCGACGGATCAGAATCCGCCAGCACTCCGCAAAGCCGGTTGCAAGACGCTGAACTTACGCTCGACGAATACCGGCGCAAACTGGAAGCGGAAATAAAACAAAGTGGCGAAAAGCAACTTTAAGAACTTTTCGCTGTAACATAGGCATTGCGGCAAAGACGTCGCCCCGAAAGCAGAGGAACGAAAATGGCTCTATGCCGATGCCGCGCCGAGCGAGCGACAACACAATGGCCTGCTTGAATTGCCCGTCCAAGCCAATTTGCGATTGGCTGTGAATGCTTGAGGGTCGAATAATTTTTCCGGAAAGGGCGAGGCGTTTCCACACTTCGAACGGGAAAACCTCAAAGAGGATTAACGGGCTCGGCCATTGACCTTGAGGATTTTTATAAGTGCCTAAAAGAGGGAGATTGAAAAATGAGCATTGTGATTGCACATGAGATCATACAGTCAGCCCGGATGACGGCAGCCGAGTTGTTACAAGAATTGGCACTTGCCTTGTTTCAACGTGAAAAGCTCACGACGGGACATGCCAACCGTCTGGCTGGCATGAGCCAGTGGCAGTTCCAACAGTTATTGGGCAGCCGCGACATTCCCATTCACTACGATATTGAAGATTTTGAGGCTGACCTGCGTACGCTGGAGATGAGTCGGGGTTCCGAGTCTGCTGGAAAGGAGTTGTCGTGCAAACTGTTTTAATCGAATTGCCGGAAGCCGCCTTTGCTGCGTTGCGCAAAGCGCCCGCCGACTTTGCCCAGGAAATGCGCTTGGCTGCCGCCGTGAAGTGGTACGAACTGGGCATCTTGTCACAAGGCAAGGCGGCGGAGGTCGCCGGGTTGACGCGAGCCGAATTCATTGCGGCACTCGCGCGCTTCAAAGTTTCCGTGTGGCAATACACCGCCGAAGAATTGGCGGCGGAACAAACGGGCGATGACTTATGCGCATAATCAGCAATGCTTCGCCCTTGATCGTCTTATGCAAAGCCGGTTTGGCGGATGTAATTCCGCAAGTTTGTACGGAGGTCTTAGTGCCGGAGCCGGTTTGGCGCGAGGTCGTGGTGGGCGGAAAAAACGATGTGGCCGCGCAGATATTGCTGACGGCTCATTGGGCAACGCTTACGACCGTGACCGGAGCCAACCCCATCGTTGAAGCTTGGAATTTGGGCGCGGGCGAAACGGCTGTTTTGAATCTGGCGCTTTCTTCGCCCGGTTATCGCGCATTGATTGATGACGGCGCGGCACGCGCTTGCGCCAAAACGTTGAAAATCCCTTTTATGGGCGCAGGCGGGCTGCTGGTGCAGGCCAAACGGCGCGGCCTCATCACCTCTTTTGATGAAGCCTTACAAGCAGTAATAGGTGCAGGTCTGTGGATTGCGCCCGAAATCGTCAGGCTGTTGAAAGAGCAGGCTGGAGAATAGACAAACTATCGCCTGAAACAGGCAAGAAAGTTTATAGGCAAAATAAGCAGTGAGTACTCATCCGAACATCCAACAACTCGAACAACTACTTCGCCAACGCATCGTCATCATTGACGGCGCGATGGGGACGACCCTGCAACGCTACAACCTGGACGAAGCCGCGTATCGCGGTGAACGTTTCCGCGATTGGCCGCAGGATTTGAAAGGCAATCACGACATTCTTTGCCTGACGCAACCCGGCGTCGTCGAAGATGTGCATCGCGCCTACCTCGAAGCGGGCGCAGAAATCATCGAAACCAACACCTTCAACGCGCAATCCGTGTCGCTGGCGGAATTCAAAATGGAATCGCTGGCCTATGAGATCAACGTGGAGGCGGCGCGGCTGGCCAAACAAGCGAAGGAAAAGTTTCTGACTGAACATCCGGATCGCGTGGCGTTTGTTGCTGGAGCGTTGGGGCCGATGAACAAAACTTCGTCGCTGTCGCCGGATGTCAATGACCCGGCGTTTCGCGCAGTGACATTCGATCAAGTTGCGGAAAGTTACTACGAAGCCGCCAAAGGTTTGGTGGACGGCGGTTCGGACATTCTGATCGTCGAAACGGTGTTTGATTCGCTCAACTCCAAAGCGGCGCTGTTTGCGATTCAGAAGCTTTACCAGGACATCGGTTACTCGTTGCCGCTGATGCTGTCGTTCACCATCACGGATTTGAGCGGGCGCACGCTGAGCGGCCAAACCGTCGAAGCGTATTTCAACGCGACTTCTCACGCGCCGCTGCTTTCCATTGGCATCAACTGCGCGCTGGGGCCGAAAGAAATGCGGCCTTACATCGAAGAGCTTTCCGCCATCGCACCGATTTACGTCAGCGCCTATCCGAATGCAGGCTTGCCGAATCCTCTGTTGCCAACCGGTTTTCCCGAAACGCCGGAAACGATGGCGCCGCAATTGGCCGAATGGGCGAAAGCGGGCTTTTTGAATCTGGTCGGAGGCTGCTGCGGCACGACACCGGATCACATCAAAGTCATTGCCGAAGCCGTCAAAGGCATTCCGCCGCGTCGGCTTCCGCATCCTGAACCTTACCTGAGACTGTCGGGCTTGGAAGCCCTGACCATTCGCCCGGAAACCAATTTCGTCAACATCGGCGAACGCACCAACGTTACGGGTTCGCCAAAATTCGCCAAGCTGATTTTGAACAATCAGTTTGAAGAAGCCTTGGCCGTGGCGCGCCAGCAAGTCGAAAACGGTGCGCAGTTAATTGATTTGAACATGGATGAAGGCATGCT
>JAEUQP010000039.1 GCA_016789645.1 Acidobacteriota bacterium
ATTCTTTCGGGATCGAATGCCATTACCAGCGGCGGACGCCAGGCGATTTTTTATTCCACCGATGGCGGCACCAGTTGGGGACAGACTTCGCTTCCCTTTACCGCCAGCGATACCTCCCATTCCGATCCGACCGTAGATTGGACTTCGGATGGTCGCGGTTGGTCGTCCACTCTGGGCATTCAGGGCGGCACGTTGCGAATGCGCAATTACTTCACGACGGACAACGGCGCGACCTGGACGTTTGAAGCCACGCCCTCCGGTTCGCAAACCAGCGTGGACAAACAAATGGTCTGGGTGGATCACAATTCCAGTTCGCCGTTTTTCAACCAGCAATATGCAATCTGGCACAACGGCACACCGGCGTTTGTCAGCCGCCGCACGGCGGGCAATTCCGGCACGTGGTCAACTCCGCTGCAAATCAGTGGAGCGGAAAGCACTGGAACGGCCATCGGTTCCGACATCAAAACCAACAGCGCAGGCGAAGTTTTCGCGTTTTGGCCGACGACCGGCAATCGTCGTATCTTCGTCGCCAAATCCACCAATGGCGGCACGTCGTATGGCACGCCGGTTCAAATCGCTACGACCTTTGACGGATTCGACATTGGAGTTCCTTCGTTTAATGGACGCCGCGCGTTGATTTACACGGCGTCGGCTGCCTACAAAACCCAGACGAAAAATCTGGTGTACACCTCGTGGACGGATTTGAGCGGCGAAACCGGTTGCACCGCCCCGTCCAACGAACCGGGCAGTAACGTCAATTCGACTTGCAAAACCCGCATCTGGTTTGCGCGCTCCACCGACGGCGGAGCCACATGGTCGCCCGCCGTCAAAATCAACAATCAGGCCGGGCTGAACGATCAATTCAATCAATGGTTGGTGGTGGATGAAACCAATGGCGCGGTGGCGATCATGTATTACGACACCGTCGCCGACACTCCGGGGCGCAAGAAGGTTCACGTGTATTACCAGATTTCGACCAACGATGGCGTGACGTGGTCATCGCCGCAACAGATCACAACGGCGCAAACCGACGAAACCACCGCCGGTTCCGATAGCGGCAACCAGTTTGGCGATTACAACGGATTGTCAGGTTATGCGGGAATCTTTTTCCCTTCGTGGACGGATCGTCGCAACAACGCTCGCGAAGAAATCTGGACGGCCAAAATCACTGAAACGCCTTGCACAGCACCGGGAGTTCCAACCGGAGTCGGCGCTTCGGCAACCGCGTTCAATCAGATCACAGTCAGTTGGACGAATGGCGCTCCGCCGGCTTCAACCTTCAAAGTGTACAGGGCGACTGGCACCTGCGCTTCGCCGGGAACGTTTTCGCTGCTCGCTTCGGGCGTCACCGGCAGCAATTACGTAGACAACACTGTCACGGGCGGCACGTCGTATGTGTACAAAGTCGCCGGAGTTGACGCGGCAGGCGTTTGCGAATCGGCGCAATCCGGTTGCGCCGGAACGACCGCAACCGGCTGCCCGCCGAACACGACTGTCACGGTGAATCCCGCGACACTGCCCGCCGGATTTATCAGCACGTCGTATTCACAACCCCTGAGCGCATCTGGCGGAACCGGGCCTTACACGTTTTCGCTGGATTCCGGTTCGCTGCCGAACGGCGTCAATCTGGTTGGCGCAAACCTGACTGGGACGCCAAACACGATCGGCGTGTTTAACTTCGTCATCAAAGCCACCGACGCCAACGGTTGTATGGGAACCCGCAATTACACCGTCGTCATCAGCGGAAGCGGATTGATGTTTTACCCCATCACACCTTGCCGCTTGTTGGATACGCGAGTGACAACACCGGCCATTCCGGGGGGAACGTCGAAAACCCAAATCGCCCGCGGCTTGTGCGGAATTCCCGTTTCAGCCCAAGCGGTGATTGGCAACATCACGACGGTTGATTCCGGCGGTGGATTTCTGACGATTTATCCCAGCGATGCCACACGACCAACGGTCGCCAATTCCAACTACCTACCGAACGAAATCCTGAACAACGTCTTCACGGTAGGCTTGGGCAACGCAGACGGCGCGTTCAAGATTTTCGTCACCTCCACGACAGACGTTGTCGTGGAGGTCACCGGCTATTACGCGCCTCCGACAACCGGCGGGTTGTATTTCCACCCGTTGCCGAATCCGGTGCGATTACTGGATACGCGCCCAAGCGAACCGGGCTGCTTCACTCCGGGAACTCCGCTGGTTGGCAGCACAGACACGACGCAGCAAGGAACCGGCACTTGCAGCGGCGTCACCATTCCCAGCACGGCAAAGGCCTTGGTGGGTAACGCGACGACAGTCAATCCGGCAGGCTTGGGATTCCTGACGCTGTTTCCAGCCAACGTCGTTCGTCCGTTTATTTCCAGCGGGAATTACGACGCCGCAGAAATTCTCAACTCGCAATTTGTCGTCAGCCTGTCGCCCACCGGTCAATTCAAAATCTTCACGTTGGCGACCACCGATCTGGTCGTGGATGTGACCGGGTATTTCAGCGAAGACGCGATGGACGCCAACGGGCTTGGATTGTTATTTACGCCCATCACTCCGTCTCGATTGCTGGACACTCGGGCGATGTCTACAGGCTGCTTCACTCCGGCAACACCGATTACGGCAACCGTCGAAACGCCGCAAATGGCGCGCGGAGTTTGCACGATTGCCAACACAGCTCAGGCAATTGTCGGCAACGCTACGGTGGTGCAACCCGCGTTGGGAGGTTTTCTGACCTTCTGGCCGAGCACCGTAACGCGACCGACGGTGGCGACTTCCAATTATCTGGCCGGGCAGATTTTCAATCGCCATTTCACCGTGGGATTGGGAACCGATGGCGCGTTCAAAATCTTCGCCTTGTCTGCCACGGAACTGGTGATAGACGTGTCGGGGTATTACGCGCCCTAAGGCTGCAACTGCCAGCAACGGCGCTCTTATCGCGCAAGGTTTCGCCTGAAACCTTGCGCGATTTTTTTTGCTCTCCACGCTCACAGCCTCTCGAGTTCCTTCGATTTTCGAAATCTGAGCGACCGAAAGGATTGACCGAACAACCGGGCTGTCGCAGTATCGTGGCGGCATTTCGCAGGACAGTATTCCGGCTGGAATCTGGAAACTAATCGCAACTTCTGACTAAGACCATGCACCCGATCAAATCATTTGCTGATTCAAAATCTGAAACTTACCAATCGAATTACGCCGCAAATCGCGCCAGCGTCGAACGCCTGAAAGAAGAGCTGAAAAAATCCACGCTGGGCGGCGGTGAACAGTACGTCAAACGCCACATCGCGCGCGGAAAGTTGTTGCCGCGCGAACGCATCGAAATGCTGCTCGACGAAGGTTCGTACTTTCTGGAAATCGCTCCGCTGGCCGGAGTGAATATGGAAGCTGAATTTGTCGGCGCGGGTGTAGTTGGCGGAGTCGGACTGGTTTCCGGTCGCCAGTGTTTCATCATCGCCAACGAAGCCACCGTCAAAGGCGGCGCCGTCAGCGAAATCGGCCAACGCAAAAATGCACGGCTGGCCGAAGTGGTGGCGACGAATCATCTGCCTTCGATTTCGCTGGTCGAATCCGCCGGAGCCGATTTGCCCGTGCAGCACAAAATCTTTGTGCCGGGCGGAGCGGGCTTCAAGGAAATCACGCGCCGGTCGAAAGCGCGCATCCCAAGTATTTCGGTCGTCTTTGGCAATTCGACAGCGGGCGGTGCGTATTTGCCCGGAATGTCTGATTACGTGGTGATGGTGAAGAAACAGGCTCAGGTTTTTCTGGGCGGGCCACCGCTCGTCAAAATGGCGACTGGCGAAATTGTGGACGAAGAAAGTTTGGGCGGAGCCGAAATGCATTCCAAAATTTCCGGCTTGTCAGATTATCTCGCCGAAGACGAACTTGATAGTTTGCGAATTGCGCGTCAGATCGTCGCGCACTTACAACCGAGCATCACGCCCAACCGCGAGCAAAGCGAAGAACCGCTTTATCCTGCAGACGAACTGCTCGGCATTGCTTCCGCCGATGTGCGCGTGCCGTTTGATGTGAAAGAAGTCATTGCGCGCATCGTGGACGGCTCGCGGTTTGAAGAATTCAAACCGTTGTACGGTTCGACGCTCATCACAGGTTGGGCACGCATTCACGGATTTCTGGTCGGCATTCTGGGCAACAACGGCGTGCTGCTTTCCGAATCGGCGGCCAAAGGCGCGCAGTTCATACAGCTTTGCAACCAGCAACACATTCCGCTGATTTTCCTGCAAAACATCACGGGTTTCATGGTCGGACGCAATTACGAAGAGCAAGGCATCATTCGCAATGGCGCCAAACTCATCAACGCCGTGTCGAATTCCACCGTTCCGGCGATCACCGTCATGATCGGCAGCAGCTACGGCGCGGGCAATTACGCGATGTGCGGGCGCGCTTACGACCCGCGATTCGTCTTCACCTGGCCAAACCATCGCATCGCCGTCATGGGCGGCCAGCAACTGGCCGGCGTGATGGACATCATCAAACGTGAAGCCGCCGCGCGCGCCAAAGTCGAATTCGACGAAGCCAAAGCCGCCATCGCTAAACAGATGCTGGAAGCGCAAATCGAAAAAGAATCCGATCCTTACTTTGCGACGGCTCGGTTGTGGGACGACGGCATCATTGATCCGCGCGATACGCGGACAGTGCTGGCCATTGCGCTGATGGCCGCTTATCAACGCCCGTTTGAAGGCACCATGGAATGGGGAGTGTTCCGCCATTGAAAGGAAATCAGCTATGAGTTCATTTCCGGCAATCATCGCCGCGATCGCCTCAGTTATCGGAGCGTCGTTGACATTTTGGGCGCAACATCGCGTCGCCAAAATGCAGACCGAAACTCAGGCCAGCATTGCGCGGTTGCAGGCTGAAAATCAGGCCAATCTGGAAAAGCTGAAAGACGATTTACAGCAGAAAAAAGAGTCGCGCCAGAAAACCGAGAAAGCTGAAGAGGTACTAGCCAAGTATCGTGAGCCGTTAGTGCTGGCAGCATTCGAGTTGCAAAGTCGCTGTTACAACATTCTTCGCGGCCAGGTGCTGAAAAACTTCCACGCCAACGGCAACGAACGCGAACGCGAATACACCATCCAAAATACCTGCTACGTGTTTGCACAGTATCTGGCCTGGACCGAAATCATCCGC